>CALMVK010000069.1:22853-25894 GCA_937873145.1 uncultured Granulicella sp.
GCTGTGATTACGGTGGGGCCAGCGTCAAAGGTATATCCTTGCCGGCGATAAACCCCAGCTCGCCCTCCAGCCGACCCGTGATTATCGATTACATCCACTGAAAGACCGGCTGCGCGCAGACGAAGAGCAGCAGCCAGTCCTCCGAAGCCTGCTCCAATGACTACAGCACGTTTCAACCTAGTGTCCGCGCACCAGGCGATCGCCACTCTCCGGCAACTCATCTCTAACTTTGCCAGTGTGCTGAACCATGCTCACTGCCCACAGGCCATAAGCTACCTTTGCGGTCAGGTCTAACACGGTAAACAGTACAGCATCCACTACAGGACTCCAGAGTCGAAAGCCTTCCTGTCCAATTAGAAAAACTACTGGATACGCAAACCACACAACTGAAAGTACTGCTGCTTTCCGACGATACAACTCTCCCTTCGGGCTGCCGAGCGAGAGTTCCTTGAACGGTCCCCAAAGCAAAGCATAGATCGCTACAAAGGACAGACAGCTAAGGACATAGAACCACCATTTTAACGTCGGATCGTCAGTCCATCCAGCGACCAGACCGGTGACAATCATATACACATCTGACAGGATGAGACCTGCAATCAGCGCACCACGCTTCCTTGTATGTCCTTCTACAGCACCTGAGACAAGACTTAGCAGCAGCAGCGGAGTTGTAATCGACCAGTCAATATACCGCGCAAAATAAAAGACGCGACCGGAAGGCAACACCACAGAGCCATGTCCAAGCGCCATTAGAAGATAGAGTGTTAGCGCAACCATTGGCACAAGGAAGTGTGCAATCGAATCGCCCTGCTCAGACAAAGATTTGTTCTTCTGCATCGGAAAGAAAAGAAGAATCATTCCGACGGACATCCCAATCGTGCCGATCCAGAGCCACAGTTGCACCGTCATTGAATAACCTCAAACTAAAATGTACATCGTGCATGGGATGATAAAATTTTGTCACGGGTTGTGAGACTATTTCTCACTCTACTTACAAGTTGAAAGTAGCTTGACACTGCGAATGGCTGTGAGATGACACAAGGAATACTTTTCAACCGTGCCATTGCAAGTAATTTGGGCAAACATCTAGCCACTTCGGGCTTGTTCGCCTGCGCTTTTCGTACGGATGCGAATCAGGTTCATCCCCACTTCAGAGTGGCTGGTAAGTAGACATAAATACCGGGATGCAATGAGTCCAATCATTACGTCAACGAGGTACGCTTCAATTCTCGCGCAAGCTGCGACCGCGCTCTAGCCAAGGCTCCGGTCCGCAGGTGACCGTGCAGAGTGCCGGGGCCACCGGGGCACAGTACGGCCCGCCCGCCGCGCTGTTCTCCTTCGGCTCGCTCACCTATACTTCCACGGACGATCACTATGAACGGCGGATAACTTCTCCATCGTTACCGGCGCGCACACTACCAAGTTCGGCTTCGACCTGAACCCCATTGCGGGTTCCATCCTGTCCAATGGCAGCAACAACGGCCTGCACCTGTCCCAGCCTACCGCTTATCTAAGCCGGACGCCTTCGCAGTACCAGCAGTTTACAAGCACAAGGGTGCTGTACTCTAACCCGCGGCCTTTCGTCGGCTTCGGCGTCGGCCAAGTCACCGAGTCTGAGGCGCGCGAGCTCTACCGCGGTCTGACCACGTCCTTCAACCTGCGCCGCCTCCGCTATAACGTCAAACGCATACTTCATCTTCTCGCATACCTATTCGAGCGATGATTCCGAGCGCACCCCTGGTGGACACATATTGGAGGTTGCTGGTTGCGAGGTCGGCCGCATGGTTTGAGAAGAGAATGGCCTGCTTACCATGGCCTGTCGTGCTGACGGCCAGTGGATTGGTTTCTGCACATTGAACTAGGTGCCCGATTGTCAGGTTTCCTGCCGTCGGCATTGAACAGCACAGGAGAGGAATGCAAAAAATACGACCACCGACTCTTAGCCGGTGGTCGTATCAATGCATAAAAAGTTCGGCTATAAGCCTGGCTCACTCATAATTCTAGCTAATGCATGCATACGGGTTGCATCTTCAGGATTTTTGGCGGCAACTGCATTCTCGTCCAACTTCTTGCTGAGCTGCTTCAGCTTTTTGGTGTTTTTTGTCGAAAGCGCCGCGTTCAGCTCTGTTGCCTGCTGCGGTGTGACGCTTGTGTCACGAGCTAACTGGTCAAGGTAGGCGCGGGCAGTCACTGCATTCTCAGGCCAGGTAATCTTTGGTTGATCCTGCACATTGAGCTCCGCCAGGTGTACCTGGGCAGCGGCATCAATTTCATTTTGAGTAAGGTATTTTGTTGGAACTAACTTGAAGACATCGGTTCCGCGAGCAATCTCTGAGCCATAGATATATCCGTTGTAGTAATAGGTCGACCACTGGCCTCCCATGGCAGGTCGTGAGTTATCGACTGGCCCGCGATCAAAGTAGCCGATCTCAAACGGATGCGACGGATCTGTGTAGTCCACAATGGAGACGCCGCCCTGGTACCAGGATTGAACCTCGATATTACGGCCAGGAACGGGAATCATCGATCCGTTGTGCGCGACGCAATTCTCCTTGTCGGTCTGCGGCGCGGGCATCTTGTAATACGCTTCGAGCTTCAGCTTCTTATCCGCGGTGATGTCAAAGATGGCATCCGCACCCCAGTTCATCGGGTCGCTAATGCGGCAGCGCGGCTGTCCTCCGCCGCCCCACTCATCGGTAAACAGAACGGTCTTGCCATCGTTTGAGAAGTTGGCCGAATGCCAGAAGGCATAGTTTGAATCCGTCACCGCATCCAGCCGCTTCGGATGCACGGGATCGGAGATGTCGAGCAGGATGCCATTGCCGGAACACGCGCCGGCAGCGAGGCCAATGGCTGAGTAAACAGTGATGTCATGGCAGCCGCGCGTGGCCGAGGTCGTCTGCGTGCCATCGCCATGATTGCCGCCGTTCCAAAGCCCATTGGCTGCGCCGGTCTTCTCGTCCTGGAAGATGCGCGGGCTGTTAACCACTGCGGCAAGCTCCGGATGCGCAAGCGGTACTTTGATTACCACGATAGTGTAGAGC
>CALMVK010000070.1 GCA_937873145.1 uncultured Granulicella sp.
ACACTCCCCGCCCCCTCTCGCCCGATCAGCCCACCCTGGCCCTCACCAACTCCCTCGCCTTCGGCGGCCTCAACGCCATGCTCCTCCTCCGCACCGCGCCCTGATCCATCTCTCGTCCCTCATGAAAAGGGAATCTATGTCAGCCTTTGTCGTTCGTTGTTTCTACAACGTTCGCAAATCGGCTTTGGCCACGAGTTATTGGCCCCGTATTGGATGGACTTGTTCTTTGTATCTACCAGAGAACCGGCTGCAGGAAAGGCGGTCTAACTCCAGGCACTCCGCATCTTATCCAGCGACGCAGGAAAAAGGAGCTCGCATGAACCTACTGGAAATGCTCTCTGTCAACCATGGCATCGCGGAACTTGAGCCCGGGGTGAAGCTGCATTACGTACAGGCAGGCACAGGAAAGAGAACCATCGTGCTGCTGCATGGATATCCAGAGACCTGGTGGGAGTGGCGGCATCTCTTTGCACCGTTGGTCCGCGCAGGCTGGCGAGTCATCGCACCCGACTATCGCGGGGCTGGAGGATCGTCCAAACCAAACGTCGGCTATGACAAACGCACCATGGCTGCCGACCTCTTCAAACTACTGCGAGAGCATCTCGGCGTCACAAGTCTAATCACCTTGGTTGGACACGATATTGGCATGATGGTGGCCTATGCCTTCGCAAGTCAATATCCCAAACTGGTACAAAATCTGATCCTCATGGAGGCGCCGCTGCCGGGAACACTGGCCTATGACGCGACCGTGGCGACTACTCATCTAAACGACGCCACCATGTGGCATTTCTTCTTTCACAACGCGCAAAATAACCTCGCGGAGTCCCTCACGGCGGGACGGGAACGGCTCTACCTCCAGCACTTTTACGAGCGCCTCGCGTTCAATCAGGACGCCTTTGCAGAAGCAGATCTGGATCTTTATGCCTCACACTACTCAGCTGCTGGAGCGATGCGTGCCGGCTTTGAACTGTACCGCGCCGTCGACCGCGATGGCGAAGACAACAAGAAAGCCTTGAAAAGCAATGGCCGGCTGACGATGCCCGTCCTTGCGCTGGGAGGAACTTCAAGCTTCTTTCTTCCCATCGCCAAAGCCATGTTGGCAGAGGTCGCAAAACATGTCACCGTGACCGGCATCCCAGAGTGCGGGCACTGGATCGCAGAAGAAAATCCCAAAGCACTTCTAGCGGAGATCCTGAAGTTTTGCCAATAATCATGAGTTCTACTCAATAGGTTTGCTAAGCAAGGCCGTCCTTTCATGAAGCCTGCTTGGAGTCATTCGATTCTGAGATAAATTTGTAGAATGACAGGTCTACAAATTCTTTAGCCTCCGCCGTCCACTTTTACTTACCTGTAAATCGCATGCGCAAGACTGCAAAGAGCAGGCCGATGAGTGCCGTCCAGCTTCTCGGCTTGCATGTGCCCAAGCCTGCGGAGAGCCGGACGACACGCACCAGTTCAGGTTGTGAATAGGTGAGGAAAGCGTCGCTCATCCTCTCCGAGATAAGTTATCTCGGCAATCCATCTGCTGGCCAGTCAGCCATTCTAAGACGATATGGAACTGAAACAGCTACGGTCTTTTACTGCAGTTGCAAACACACTCAACTTCGGGCGTGCGGCCAGGCAACTCTATCTTTCACAGTCAGCGCTTTCCCTCCAAATTCAGAATCTGGAAGCCCACTTGGGTGTCCTCCTCTTTGAACGCAATCGACGAAGCGTTCGGCTTACAGCCGCTGGCGAGGCCATCCTGGCCGACAGTCAAGAGCTTCTGCAACGCATTGCGGATATCGAACTGCGAGCTGGAAAGATCGGTTCCGGAGAAGTAGGACACCTCCGCATCGGCTTTGTCGCCTCGGCAACTGAGTCGATGATTCCTGCCATTGTCCTTGCCTTTCGCAAGCTCCACCCCGGCGTAGAACTTGATCTGAAGAACTTGCCTACCGTTCAACAAATTGACGCGCTGAAGACCGGCAGCATCGATGTAGGCTTCGTCAGAATGCCGGTCTCTCCGGACGGTCTTTCTATCGAGTCGATCCATCGAGAACCGTTTGCGATTGTGCTTGCCAAGACGCATCCCTTGGCGCTTGAAAAAGCACTTTCCGTCCGACGACTCACGCATGAGCCGTTTATTGCCTATGGAAGGAAGTGGGCTCCCTCGTTTTACGATCACTGGACAGAGATCTGTCACAAAGCAGGCTTCACTCCAAACGTTGTGCAGGAAGTTGCTGAGATGGATACGGCGCTGGTCCTGGTAGCTGCCGGCATGGGCGTGGCCATCCTTCCTGAAGCCATCGCAAGGCGCAGCCGGTCCGGTGTCAAGGTAAAGCCGCTCACCACCGAGCGCATTATTTCAGAGATCGGCGTGGCCACCTCGGCAAATCGTGCAACGCCATTGCTCCAAAGATTCGTCAGCGTATCAAAACGAATCTGCTCCCATTGATCTTGCAAAACAAAGTAAGGACCCCTGTGATGTGTTTCCACGATCACAGTGCCGTACTCTTACGTACACTCTCCGGTGATCATTTGCCCTCTAATGGAGAAAGACCTGGTTACAGCAATGTTTCATGCCGGCCAGACGCACGAACGATCCAAGGAGATGACAGATGATCACGGACACCACATTGAATCAAGAAGACGTATCCACCAAAACGGAAAAGGCCTCCTCTTCTGTGTCCAGAAGAATGTTTGTCGGCGCGACGGCCCTGGCGAGCGCAGGCTTTCTAGGTGCGTCGGCTTGGGGGCAGGATCGCTCTGAGCAGAAAGCTGGCCGAACGCCGCCAAGCTCCAGCGATCCAGGGCCGGAGAATCAGCCTCTGCTCAAGGAAAACCCGGACTCCAACATGCCACCTTTTACCGATCATGGAAACCCCGGACCGGTATGGTTTTCCTTTGACCTTGCTCCAAAGCGGATGCAGGGCGGCGGCTGGACGCACCAGGTAACCCAGCGGGAGCTGCCTTCTTCCAAAGACATCGCCGGCGTAAACATGCGCCTAACCTCCGGATCTTTCAGAGAACTGCATTGGCACACCGCAGACGAGTGGGCCATCATGCTAACTGGAAAAGCGCGGGTCAGCGTGATGCAGCCAGATGGCAAAATGTTCATCGACGATCTCGGACCTGGCGACCTGTGGTACTTTCCGGCCGGCTTTCCTCACTCGATCCAGGGCCTGGCGGACGATGGATGCGAGTTCTTGCTGGTCTTCGATGAAGGAGCATTCTCGGAAGACGACACCTTTCTCCTGTCCGAATTTCTTGCGCATACCTCACCGGAGATCGTGCAGAAAAATACGAACTGGACCCGCGAAGCCTGGGACAAGCTCCCCGCCACAGAGCTCTACATCTTTGAAGCTCCGCTTCCCGACACACTTGAAGCAGACCGCCACTTTCTTGGCGCAAACCTCGAGACGAAAAACAAGTACACCTTCCGTATGGGGTCGATGCCCGCCACTACATCCACCCCAGGTGGGGAAGTCCGCATCGTTGATTCCAGTAATTTTCCTGTCTCTCTCAATATCGCTGCCGCGATGGTCACGCTCAAGCCGGGAGCAATCCGCGAGATGCACTGGCACCCAAACGTCAGTGAATGGCAGTACTGGATTAAAGGGACCGGCCGCATGACCGTCGTCACGACCGGAGCCAAGGCCCGCACCATGGACTTCAACGCCAACGATGTAGGGTTTGTCCCCACAATGGCAGGCCACTCGATCGAAAACACGGGAACCGAGGATGTCGTTTTTCTAGAGATGTTCAAAACGGGGCGCTATCAGGATGTCTCTCTCAACCAGTGGATTGCAAGAATGCCGGACAAGATGGCGGAGGCCCACCTCAAACTTGCCGCATCCACCATTCGCATGGCTCCGCAGAGTAAGGAGCTCGTGATCAAAGCTTCACCGACGAGCTAACGACCGCAAGGCAGAAGCTGCGCGCGAAGCTGAATCTGAGTTCGAAGAGGAGTGCGTTGCCAAACCAGTCTGTCATGCGAAGATAGCTTGCATGACAGACTCTTTGGATGAGCCGCACGAGGCGGCAACTGGGCTTGCACATGCGGAGCGGCGCCGCTTTCTGGCGGTCTGCTCGGCTTTGGGACTGAGTGCGACGTTGTTTCCAGGAGCCTTGCTGGCGCTCGCGGCGCGAGATGCCGCGGGCCAGGCAGCGGCCTCGGAACCAACAGCCACGGCAGCGGCCTTCGGCACGATTACGGCGGCAACGATCGGCGAGGCGGCGATCATTGCCGGCATCCAGATCGACGCTGCGCAGCGGGCGATGATGCTCGAAGGATTGGACAATCAGCGAGAGGATGCGGCCGAGGTACGGGCGCTTCCACTTCCGAATAGTGTGGCTCCAGCGTGCATCTTCGATCCGGTTCCGGGCGGCATGGTGCTCGAAACGGTGAAGCGTCCGATGAAGATGAGCGCGGCCCCGCATGTCATATTTGAGAGCCATGGCTCGCCCGATGCAAACGCCGAAGCACTCGCATTTCTTACACTGCGTGAGCTGGCGGAGCTGCTGCGAACCAGGCGGGTCAGCTCGACAACGCTGACGAAGATGTATCTGGCGCGGCTGAAGCGTTACGATCCGCAGTTGCACTGTGTGATCACGTTGACCGAGGAACGTGCGTTGAAGCAGGCCGCGGCCATGGATGCGGAGTTGGCTGCGGGCAAGTATCGCGGGCCGCTGCACGGGATTCCGTGGGGCGCGAAGGATCTGCTTGCAGTTGCGGGCTATCCGACGACCTGGGGCGCGGCGGGGTATGAGCGGCAGACGTTCAGCGAAGATGCCGAGGTGGTAAAGCGGCTGGATGCGGCGGGAGCGGTGCTGGTGGCGAAGCTTGCCCTGGGCGCCCTGGCGCAGGGTGACCTGTGGGGCTACCCGGCGGGTTCAGGCAAGGCGGGCGCGCGCTGCCGCAATCCATGGAACCCAAAGCAAGGGTCGAGCGGCTCCTCGGCGGGAAGTGCCAGCGCGACGGCCGCGGGCTGCGTGGGCTTTGCGCTAGGCACGGAGACGCTGGGCTCAATCTCTTCGCCGAGCACGCGCTGCGGAGCCACGGGACTGCGGCCGACCTTCGGCTTCGTGCCGAGGACCGGAGCGATGGCGTTGAGCTGGAGCATGGACAAGATCGGCCCAATCTGCCGTGCGGTGGAAGACTGTGCGCTGGTGATGAGTGTGATTACGGGCCCGGACCAAAAAGACCTGAGTGTGCAGCCCGCGGCCTTCAACTGGGATGCCGGCTTCGATTGGAAACGGCTGCGCATCGGCTATCTCAA
>CALMVK010000071.1 GCA_937873145.1 uncultured Granulicella sp.
GGATGATGCTCGAAGAAGCGCCACTTGATGCCGAGCAGGCTTTCGCCTAAGCCACCGATCACACGGCCGTAGGTTGCCGGCGCAGCCAGGGACGCCGATGCGGGGCGGGTTTCTTCAAGCGCGATGGGCAGTTCATACTTCAACTGGAGCCGGTCGCCGAGCCCGTAGTTGATGTCGAGGTCGGGGATTTGGTAGGCCCCGGTGCCCGGATTGCGGTCGCCGAGGAAGCCTACGTTGATCTCCCAATGACGGTTGCCCGGGGTATCGGGATCATCGGTGCGGAAGGGCGGACCGCCTTGCGCGCGGGCCGAGAGCGCCCACAGGCAAGGAAGTGCAGCAGAGAGCAGCAGAAGCTTTGCGAGCCCATGCAGAGGTTTAGAGAACTGCGTCGCAACCTGGACGTTCGGAAGTTTTTTGGTGTGTGCTGTTGGTTGCTGCGGGTGCAGAATCATCGCGAGTTGCTTCACGCCGTGAGTGTTCCTCTGGGATGGATAGGAGTTTACGGATGGGAGATGGCCAGCAAGGTGAACGTGCCGGGAAGCGCGGAGGGACGCGGGTGCGGCTTGTCCGCTGTCGGCCTGGGCATGGGTCCAAACTGCGCGCTGACGGTGTAGATCGTTCCCGTGCGTGGATCGAGAGCCATGGTGCGCGCTCCCTTCATGGTGGGCACGTTGGCCACAGGCTTAAGTTGTTCTCCGCTTGCATCGATCACGGTCAGCGTGCCCTCTCCATTGGACGAAAAGACAAGCTTCCGAGACGGATCGTACACGGCTGCGTCCGGACCTTCGCCGATGACCGCTGTTCCGACAGCCTTGCCTGCACGCGCATCGCTTACCGTTAGCACGCGATTGTCGCATACGGAGAAGAGGCGTTCTCCGGTTGCGTCATAGGCGAGACCGGAGGGCGAGTCGCATCCATCGAGAGGCCAGGAGGAGGTCAGGGTCCGTGTGCGCGCATCGAGACGCGCGATGCTATTTTTGTCTTCGATGTTGACGAAGAGGGTGCCGTGTCCGTCCGTTGCAGGGAACTCGGGCTTGCCGGGCAAGGCGACCGTTGCGATTGCTTTCCTGGCGGATGGGTCGATGACGGTGACGTTGTTTCCCGCGCCGTTGAACGCCCACAGCGTGCGAGTCGAGGCCTCGTAGATCAATCCGTCGGGGTTGTTGCCGGCCGGGATGCGGGCCAGGATCTGCAATGTCGCGGGATCGAAGACGGCGACGTTGCCGGCTCCGCCATCGGTTACGAAGCCGGTCTTGCCATCCGGCAGGATCACGATGCCATGGCAGCGGGTAAGCCCAAGGATCGCTCCAACCGGAGCACCGGAGTCGGCTGCCACTACGTCGACGCGGGTTTGATGCGCGATGAAGAGACGCCTGGTTGCAGCCTCGAAGGTCATGTAATCCCAACTGCCTTCGCCACCCAGCACCCACCGGTGCGTTCCCTGGAACGATTGCTGTGCCGGACTGAAGACCGGAAGAGCCAAGGCAAGCAGAAAGATTCCGGCGAGCCTTGATTGCAGCCAGGAACGGTGGGTGGTGTGGCTCATGGTGGCCTCCTGTTAGAGCATAGTTGAGCGTACGTTTGTGTCGGTAGAACAGGGGTTTGCGGAGCCAGTGTTTTGAGCTTAGCGCATTGCAGAAAGAGATTTGGGAGTGCCCTCGGCAGACACCTGAAGGCGATCCAATCGACCTTGGCGAGGAGATGAGAGTTGAGATGGGTCTCATTCAGCATCATCGCGTGTACTGGGGTTGGAAGCTCTCTCCAAGCCCCGATTATCCAAGAACGCGGCGATAGAAGCCCTTGATTCCACGCCAGCCGAGAAAGACCAGGAAGAAGCAAAGCATTGCGAGGATCAGCCAGTCGGGCATATGGGCGCTTGGCGTCAAGCCTGCGCGCAGGCCTTCACTCATGTAGACGATGGGGTTGACCAGCACGCCGAATTGAAGCCAGGGAATTGGCTTGAGGGCCGCCCATGGATAGTAGACGCAGCCGAGAAACGTGATCGGTACGACGACTACGCCGAAGATGAGACCGATCTGCTGCGGCTTGACCGCGGTGCCGATGGTTAGGCCGAGCGCTCCTGCAACCAGGCTTGCAAGCAGCAGGACCACGATGAGAAACGGCCAACTATTGACATGCGCCTGAACCGGCACGGACGGGATGTAGTACGCCAGCGGAAAGACGATGCAGGCCGCGATGACGCTTTGCATGGCGGAGAAGACGATTTTCTCTGCGGCCACGGCCCATACGGGTAGCGGACACATGACGCGGTCGTCGATCTCGCGCGTGATGCCGAACTCCTGTGCCAGCGGCAGCGCGACGGCCGCGATGCCGGAGAACATGATGGCCACCGCCATCAGGCCCGGGAGCAGCACCGTGCCGAAGCCTCCTCCGGAGCCGGCCATCTTGGCCGTGGGATTCATGGCAGCGCCGCCGCTCATGTGTGGCAGTACATAGGTGAAGACGAAGAGGAAGAGCAGCGGGTTCATGCAGACGCGGATGGCAAACGGAAACAGCTCGCGCCGCAGCACGTACAGGTCGCGCAGAAACAGGCCGGCGAATGCCCGCGCGTACATGGTGCCTTTGCCTCTGGTGCTGATGCCTGCGATTGCCCCTGCGCTCGTTGCCATGATTCCAGATTACTCTCGCAGGTCGCGGCCGGTGAGTTGAATGAAGACTGTCTCCAGACTGGCCTCGGTGATGGTCATGTCCTTGAGACCGAACGGCGAGGCGGCAGAGACTACATCGCTCAGCAGACCATCGGCCCCGTGCGCGAGGACGCGGACACCGTCGCCGGTTTGCTCTGCTTTAGAAACGCCTTCGATGCGGCTTAGCCTGGCGCAGAGTTCGGGTCGTCCGGGCTGGTCACGCAGATGCAACTCGTAGACCTTCTGTGCGCCGACCGACTGCTTCAGCGCCGCGGGGGTATCTTCGACGAGGATTTTGCCGTGGTCGATGATGGCGACGCGGTCGCAGAGTTCGTCTGCCTCTTCCATGTAGTGGGTCGTCATGACGACGGTGATGCCCTGGTGCCGCAAGCCTTTGACGGCGTCCCACATCGCAATGCGGCTCTGCGGGTCGAGCCCGGCGCTTGGCTCATCGAGGAAGAGGACACGGGGCCGATGGCTGATGGCGCGTGCGATCTGCACCCGCTGCGCGAGTCCTCCGGAGAGCTGGGCCGGGTAGGCTTCGGCTCGCTCGGTGAGATGGAACTGTTCGAGCAGCTCGGCGGTGCGGGCCTTGGCGGCGGGCCGCGAGAAGCCAAAGAAGAGGCAATGAAAAAAGATGTTTTCGGAGATGGTGCAGGCGCGGTCGAGCGTGTTGTATTGCGGCACGACGCCGATATACTGCCGCGCGTGCGGTGCCTCCGCGACCACATCCACGCCGGCGATGCGCACCTGGCCGGCCGTGGGCAGCACGCGCGTGGTGCAGATGCTGATGGTGGTTGTTTTGCCTGCGCCGTTCGGTCCGAGCAGGCCGTAGATGGCGCCGTCCGCCACGTTCAGGTCGATGCCATCGACCGCCGTGACCCCGGTTTTGCTGCCGTAGACCTTCTTCAAACCGCGTACCTCAACGATCACCGCGCACCTCGCTCTCCCAGGTCGATTATAGGGATCACGGCCGGGTTCCCGCATTTCCGCTTTGCCCTTTTCCTCTACGGATCGCTTGGCATTTCACACGGCTGTGATCTGGCTGTGACCTGGTGTTGTCGTCGCACGGCAAGTCTGAGGAAAGGACTTTCAGGAGAGAGCGATTCCATGAGATTGCATGTAAAGCTGCTGACCGGTTTTCTGGTCGCCG
The DNA here is from genome assembly GCA_937873145.1 of uncultured Granulicella sp. Lineage (GTDB taxonomy): Bacteria > Acidobacteriota > Terriglobia > Terriglobales > Acidobacteriaceae > Edaphobacter. The sequence goes on from CALMVK010000071.1 coordinate 3,802, forward strand.
GCCTCACCCTTGGCGCAGACGAGCGCTTGTCTGCGCAAGCCGTTGCCGACAATACCACCCTTCAGTTTGCACTGGTCTTCAGCCGTCACGGGGTGCGTCCGCCGACCAAGACCAACGACAATTACAATTTGTATGCGTCGCAGAACTTCCCCAACTGGTCCGTTGCTCCCGGCTATCTTACGGTGCATGGCGCGCAGTTGATGACGATTCTAGGCGGCTATTACCGGCAGTATTTTGTGCAGCAGGGTCTGCTGACCGGCAACGACGCGACCGACGTGAACAGCGAATATTTCTATGCAGACAATGCAGAGCGCACCTATGCGACCGGGCAGGCGCTGGCCGCGGGTCTGCTGCCGTCTGTGCCTTCCACGGTGAATGAGCTGGCGAACGGAGCCACCGATCCGCTGTTCTATCCGGTCAAGCTGAATCTCGGCAGTCCGAACCTGAGTCTGGCGCAGGCGGCACTGAGCGGACGCGTCGGGAACAATCCTCCGGCGCTGGTTCAGGCTTACAAGACACAGCTGAATGAGCTGGAGAGTGTTCTGCAGAACCAACCCATCACCGACCCGACGTATGCGCCCAGCTTTATTACATCGATTGGCGCGATGCCGCTGACGGTCGGGCTGGGCACGGTCAACAGCAGTATTGTGAACTTTGCGGGTTCGATCGATACGGCTTCGACCATCGCCGAGATCTTCCTGCTGGAGTACTGCGACGGGATGAGCTCCGGCAACATCGGCTGGGGCCGCCTGTCGGAGGACCAGATCATCGATATTGCCAAGCTGCATACAGTGGACTTCGATCTGGTGGATCGCACGCCGTATCTGGCGCAGACGCAAGGCTCGAATCTGCTGCTGCACATTGTGAATACGCTCAATCAGGCAGCCACGGGAACGGCGACGGCGCATGCGCTGGGCGCGCCTGGACAAAAGCTGGTGATGCTGACTGGGCATGACAACCAGCTGGCGGCGATGGCGGGTGTGATGCGTGCCGATTGGGCGCTGCCGACCTTTGCGGTCGATGACACGCCTCCGGGTGGAGCGATGGTGTTTGAGCTGCGGCAGGATCCTTCAGGGAACAACTTCGTGCGGGTGTATTACGTGGCGGCGACCATGGATCAGCAGCACGATGCGACCCCGCTCTCGCTCCAGCAGCCGCCAGCGAAGGCGGCCATCTTCGTGCCCAACGCCAGCACCGGGAACGCATACTTCGATTGCCCGCTGGCCACGTTCACGAGCGCGATGATGGCTTCGCTGAACACGGCGTACACCAACTGAGCAGGCTTTGTTGTCTTGCCACAAGGGACAGGTCCGAACGCTTCGGCTTGTCCCTTGCTTGTTGAACCCATCGCGTACCATAGAGGTTTGCGGTGCCGTGTCTTGGGGGAGTTGCGAAGTCTAGATGAGTGAAAAGCGTTGGGTTCTGTTGATTGCGAGCGAGGTGGGCCGCACGGATTCTGTGTCCGATCGCGCTATGGAGCGGCTGGTGGAAGCGATCGGCGATGAAGGCTATGAGGTGGTTCGTACGTCGACGCCGGAGGATGGGCTTTCGCTGGTGACGTCGGACCCAAGCTACTCGGCGGTGCTGCTGGACTGGGATCTGGAAGGCGACTCACAGTTTGAGGAACGCGCCGCGCTCGACATCATCCGCGGGGTGCGGCATCGCAACAAAAAGGTGCCGATCTTCCTGATCGCGGACCGGACGCTGGTCTCGGAGCTGCCGCTTGAGGTGGTCAAGCAGGTGCATGAGTACATTCACCTGTTCGGCGACACGCCGTCGTTCATTGCGTCGCGGCTGGATACGGCGGTGGAACGGTATCACGAGCAGCTTTTGCCGCCGTACTTTCGCGAGCTGATGAAGTACAACGACCAGTCGGCGTATAGCTGGGACGCGCCTGGGCATATGGGCGGCGTGGCGTTTTTGAAGCATCCGGTGGGGCAGGAGTTTCATCGGTTTTTTGGCGAGAATCTGCTGCGGTCGGACCTGGGAATTTCGTCGGCGCCGCTGGGCTCCTGGCTGGACCATATTGGGCCTCCGGGAGATTCGGAGCGCAATGCGGCGCGGATCTTCGGGGCCGACTGGACGTTCTATGTGCTGGGTGGCTCGAGTACATCTAACCAGATTATTGGTCATGGCGTGATTGCGCAGGACGACATCGTGCTGGCGGATGCGAACTGCCACAAGTCGATCTGCCACTCGCTGACGGTGACGGGCGCGCGGCCGGTGTACTTCAAGCCGACGCGCAACGGCTACGGGATGATTGGCCTGGTGCCGCTGAAGCGGTTTAGCCCTAGAAACGTGCAGAAGCTGATTGCGAAGAGTCCGTTTGCGGCGGGGGCGCGCTCGCAGGAGCCGACGTACGCGGTGGTGACGAACTCGACCTACGACGGGCTTTGCTACAACGTCGACCAGGTAGTGGAGCAGCTAGCGAAGTCGGTTTCGCGGGTGCACTTCGATGAGGCCTGGTATGCGTATGCCAAGTTCCATCCGATCTATCGCGGGAGATATGCGATGGGCGTGCCGGAAGATATGCCGGACCGGCCGGCGATCTTCTGTGTGCAGTCGACGCACAAGATGCTGGCGGCGTTCTCGATGGGCTCGATGATTCATGTGAAGCTGTCGGACCGCGCGCCCTTGGACTTCGACCAGTTCAACGAAGCCTTCATGATGCATGGGACGACTTCGCCGTTTTATCCATTGATTGCAAGTCTGGACGTGGCCGCGGCGATGATGGACGAGCCGGCGGGGCCGACGCTGATGGATGAGACGATCGGCGATGCGATCAGCTTTCGGCAGGCGATGAGCTCGATTGCGCACCGGCTGCGGGTGGAGAGTGCGAATGGCGAGGCGTGGTTCTTTGGGATCTACCAGCCGGAGCGGGTGACAGATCCGATCTCTCGCGAGACGATTCTGTTTGAGGATGCGGAGGACGAGCTGCTGGCGTCGGTGCCTTCGTGCTGGACGCTGAAGCCGGGCGAGGACTGGCACGGCTACCAGGACGAAGATATCGAGGGCGAGTACTGCATGCTCGACCCGGCGAAGGTGACGATTCTGACGCCGGGGGTGAATGCGCAGGGCGTGGTGGCGGAGTGGGGGATTCCGGCGGCGATCCTGACGGAGTTTCTGGATGGGCGGCGGGTGGAGATTGCGCGGACGGGCGACTATACGGTGCTGGTGCTGTTTTCAGTCGGCACGTCGAAGGGTAAGTGGGGCTCGCTGCTCGAGAACTTGTTTGAGTTCAAGCGGCTGTATGACACGGAGGCTCCGCTTGAGGAGGCGCTGCAGGACCTGGCGCAGAGATTTCCGCAGCGTTATCGCGGGACGACCTTGAAAGCGCTCTCGGACGAGATGCAGGAGGCGATGATCGAGCTGCGGCTGGCCACGCTGGTGAATGAGGCTTGCGACGAGGACTTCGATCCGGTGCTGACGCCAGGACAGACGTACCAGAAGCTGGTGCGCGGGGAGACGGAGCGGGTTCGGTTTGCGGATATGGCGGGGCGGATTGCGGCGGTGATGCTGGTGCCGTACCCTCCGGGGATTCCGATGTCGATGCCGGGCGAACGGCTGGGCGGGCCGGAGTCTCCGGTGATCCGGCTGATCCTGGCGATGGAGGTGTTTGGCAAGCGGTTCCCGGGGTTTGAGCGCGAGGTGCACGGCATCGAGGTAGATGGGGAAGGGAACTACTGGATGCGGGCGGTGATGGAGGATTCGCCGAAGAAGCGCAAGCGTGCGGTGAAGCAGCGTGGACCGGGGAATCTGCCGCCGGCGGGTGGGATGCGGCTGCCGAACAAGCCGGTGCGGCACTCGACGGAGTAGGGTGGCAGCGTGGATTGGTTTCTAGGGCTAAGACAAGACCAGGAGCCAATACGGGGATTCTGGCTTCGCCAGAATGACGCAGCGTTGAATACGGGGATTCTGGCTTCGCCAGAATGACGGTATGGTCGTGTGTTGCTGGCTGCGCCAGAATGACGGTATGGTCGTGTGTTGCTGTCTGCGCCGTTAGGATCGGGGTCAGGCGGGGCCTAGGATGCGGTTGAGGTCGGCCTGCAGGGCGTTGAATTGTTTGCGGAGTTGCTGGTAGCGGTCGAGGGCGTCCTGGCCGACTTGTTGGTCGGTGGCGGTGTTTTCGGTGTAGAGGTAGAGAACGTGGGTCTGGAGCTTGGGCTGGCTGTAGCGGATTTTGCTGGTGATGAGCTTGTCGGCCAGCGCGGCTAGCTCCTTCGATTGGGTGGAGTCGGCGGTGCCGTCCTGCTTTCTTTTCGTTTGCGCGGCCTGGATGCGGGCGATGGCGTGGTTGACGTCGGTGACCAGTTGGAAGACACGTAGATTGTGGGCAAGTTGCGCTTGCAGGTCGGCCGTCGTGACGCCGTCGGCGGTGACGCGGGAATCTTCGATGATTTCGAGCGGCTGCGTAGAGGTGAAGGCGCCGGCGGTGAGCTGGACGGTGTAGCTGCCGGGCGCGGCCATGGGTCCGCCGACTCCGTTGGGCCGGGCGTCGCTCATCCAGCCGCCGGTGTAGCGCAGGTCCCAGGTGAAGCGATGCATGCCGGGTGTAGCGTCCAGCGTGGCAGGGTACTGCGGGCGGAAGCG
>CALMVK010000072.1 GCA_937873145.1 uncultured Granulicella sp.
TGTGTACCGTATTGTGCTCCGTTCACAGCGGGCGCTCTGAGGCTGTGTGAGATCTGCTCCATTCGCTGATGGAACTCGTGATTTGAGAAGAAGTCAGCATCGCTGACCTTGTTCTGGCTATTGGCGTAGCGAGCAATTAGCGGCGTGTACTTGCCGTTTGTTTCTGCAGTCACCTCAGACAGCTTCATCTGGACGAAAGAGTGCGTCAGACCGGACTCTTTGTCACTTAACGCGCTCGCGAGAGTGGCGGTTGTCTGTCCCCCGTTTACGATCTGCAGGTCCGTAACTTCCAGCAAGCGAAGGCCGTCTGAATGCTGCTGTACGACCGCCTTCGTCGCGGTTGCAGAGATGCCATTGTTGTAGGCGAAGAACATTGTCGGTTCGGCCGCAACTGTCCTGCGGATGAGCTTGTTGATCTTGCCCCTCGTTCCAAGATAGGAACGAACGTTGCCCTCCAATAAACGACTTCCATACTGCTGGTAAATCTCTGCGAGTGCGGTTCCCGGAATCACGCACAGAAACGCGCGGTAGTTCTCTGCATCCACGCTTGCAGCCAGGCAGGGAAGTCCACCCGGAACGATTTGAGTGAAATCGACTGTGAGCTCATCTCGGCCGGTTTTGGATTCCGAAACCTGATGGAACCGGTTGATGTCCCAGATATGGAACTCTACCGGGATGCCCGCGATTTCGCCTTCAGGCCAGTCCTTCACTTTGGTGCTGAGGGCAGAATCTGTGACCAGGTACATTCTCAAACGTGAGATCTGTTTCCGGCGCTGCTGCAGTGTCAGGGCCGCAGAATGCGCAGGAGTGGACTCGTCCACCTCATCAAGCAGTCTTCCTGAGAAGGCATCCTCGCAGAAGGCCGTAAGCCGATTGAATGATGTCCTGGCTTCAGTCTGGGTAATGGTTTCAATTTCCGGTGCACCGGAGAAGTTGGCGACAACCAGCCGGATCGATCCGTCAACGTCATCCTGAGCGAGCCCGTCGATTGCTAGTGCCCGCTTCCGAGAGCCGGTTCCTCTGTAGTAGCAGGCCTCGAAGTCGGACAGCTCCTCCGCATCTCCGAGCATCTCGGCGCAGACTTCCGTGAACTCGTTGTGTGTGAAGTTGGCAGCGACACTTGCACGGGCCTGCAGATCGGCAAGGAACTCCTGTCGGTACTCATGCAGCAACATGGGCGTACTGGCTCCTGAAGGGTCCGCAACTCAAAAGGTCAACGTCGTAGGAAACGGCCGAGATGCCACGCGGCAGTTTCGAGGATGGAAGGGAAGGGAACGACTCGTTCAACTGGTAGAAACGAGTTTCAAGCACTGTGAACAACACAGCATCGTGCTCCGGCCTGTCGCTGTACCCCATTTCGGCCAAGCGCAACTCAAACTCTGTAACCGCGGAGGCAAGCCCGAGCTCGGTCTTGATCGTATCTATGAGCGTTTTTACGGACTCACCCTGAGTGGGATCGATCACATAGACGCCGAGCTGCATGGGCGCATCACCATGTTCGAGCTGTTCGGCAGAGGAGATAGACACCCTGTGCCCGCCTGGCAGCATGGTCTTGATTTCAACCAAGCCGTCATGAATCTGAAAGTCCTGAGGAGCGCCAAGCGGTCCTTTCCACGCATGGATTGCTGCCAGCGCGCCCATGCCTGTGAGAACCACGGTCCTTAGAAAGCACAGCTCCCCGAAGAGGCCACGGAGCTGGATGTCCGAGAGGCCTTTCCGCGGTCCAGACTCGAGCAGCCGCTTCCATCTGCCTAGACGAAGAAGCAACACCATCATGCCCGACTCAGGAGCGGCAGTACGGCTGGTATCGATGAGGTCTTGGCAGAGCCGGCCGAAGAGTTCCTGGTACTCGGTTCTACCCAGTCTGAAGAGTAGGTTGTAGCGGCCGTCGGTCCTCAGGTTCACAGTGACATCAATGATGCCGGCTCCTGGCAGTTCCGGGGGAGGAGCCGACGTGACGAGCATTAGAAGCCGTCGGCCCTCCAAGTCAAAGCCGGCGAACAGGTCGAGTGGGTGAGAGGAATCAAAGCGCCGGAAAGTACCAGCGTGATCCTGTCTGTTCGCCAGATCGGACCAAAGTTCCTCAATCGAGGTCATCTGCACCAAGCTCCTCGCTCTCATCCTCCGGCTCTCTGCTGCGGAGCTCGACGACGTTGATTCGATACTCCACCTGTTTTGCTTCACTGGAATCATCGAACTCTCTAAAGCTGAGCCCTAGAGCAATCACGTCAGACACAGGGGAATCGTTAAGCTTCACCTTGGGATGAACGACATAGATTAGGAGCAAGGGACGAGGCCGCTGCTCTCGGTAGACCTTGTCGGGTATGGTCTTGCCTTTGTTTCCTTCAATAGCGCGAAACCTTGACACGATCTCGGCAACCATCTCTGGCGGCAAGCCTTCCTTTTCTACTCCCGGCGAAGCGATTCGGGCGCTTCGTCCTGAGATGAGAATGTTGCCTGTGTTTGGGAATGGTTCAACCGACCGCTCCACAGGATTTGTCATTAGCTGCCCAAGCGTAGTCGGCGCAACGCTGCCTTGAGGGATGACGACATCCCAGGTTTGCAAGAAAGGCTCCTTGGTGGATTCAGCAAATGCGGCTAGGTCCTTGGCTTGAAAGGTGACGTTTTGAGGGTCTACGCGAAAGTCTCTCAGTAGGGTCGCGATGTGTTCTTTGGGAACGTTCAACCACAAGGGATTGTTTGAAGCTGAAATCTGCATTTTGTACCCGTCGTCTGACAGGCTTCGCAGAAAGCGTTCTACTACCCTGCGATTAGCGTCCACAATGTTGCGGTTTGTCTCAACGTATGTAGTTTCGAGGCTTGCGTTGGAGATGCTGACGATCCTGCGGATGAGGGTCGAAGTCCGCATCTTGTTCTGAGCCGTCACAAGTAGCGAATCCGGATGAGCGCGTACTTTGAGGCCAAAATCAACGGGTTTGCGCTTTTGGTCTCGCATCTTCCGTAGTTCTTGGCGCAGCTCGGAGGTAGCACTTGTGACGTGGATGTACCAAGCCACAACTTCATCGCTGAGCCAAATACGACATAGGTCTTGATAGCCATCTCGATAACCGAACCAGCGGCCCATTTGCAGGAGGCTGTCATACATCTTCGTGAAGCGGTACAAGTAGCTGACAGTCAAGCCTTCAAGCGTGAGGCCGCGAGAAAGGCTGTTCCCTCCAACAACGATGACTCTTAGCCCATGATCCTGATGTTGACGAAAGTCGAGACTGGATGCTCCTGTGCGTTGATTTACAGCCTTGACGCTGACAGGGAGGATGCCATCAACGAGCCCGGCCTGCACCTGCTCCCACTTGAACTCCGTGTTGGCGAACTCCCGCTGCCATGTTCCATGGAG
>CALMVK010000073.1:0-4269 GCA_937873145.1 uncultured Granulicella sp.
CCTTCGCTCTGAATATGCTGACAGCGCCGCTGGGATCATTGCGCCTCAACCCCTCCGGAGACCTAAGCGTCTTTCGTGCTTCGAGCGGCCAACCCGGTTAAGGAGTGAGGACATGCCTGCTCAAGGGACTAGCTCCGTGATGCTCGATCGTTATGAGTCAACTACCGCCTGACTCGCTTGTGGGAGTACCGCTCCATATACCTGAGTCTTTTTCGCTCTGCGTGTGCCTGCCTGGAACCTTAAACTTGAGAAGACATGAGACTGCTGGGGCGAGCGCGGGTTGGGCTGTGGAGCATGGCGCTGCTGTGCGGCATGTCTGCGTTTGCAGCGGCTTCGCCTAGCTCGCGCACGACGAAACATGCAGTTGCCCTGAGCCCGTGGGAGCAGGCGCAACGGGCCCGGGCGGCGCTCGAGGCGGAGGCGCAAGGGAGGCGGACGCGGGTGGCGTATGCGCGGGTGCTCGACCAGTTTCGGGCGATCTACCATGACAACCCGCGCGATGCGCATGCGGCGGAGGCAGTCTACTCGGTGGCGGAGCTGCTGGCGGAGCAGGGGCGCGACCTTGAGGACGCGGGGAGCTTTCGGGCGGCGATTGGGCAGTATGAGTTTCTGCGAACGCAGTATCCGGCGAGCCCGCTGGGAACGCCGGCACTGCTGGCTGAGGGAAGCATTGAGGCCGACGATCTGGGCGAAGCGGCGGTCGCGCGGGCAAAGTGGACCGAGCTGCTGCGGGAGGCTCCGCGGAGTGAGGCGGCTAAACAGGCGCGGACGGAGCTGGCTGGGCTGAAGAAGCCTGTCGAATCGGGACAAGCCAAAGGAGTAGCTCCCACTCATCCCGAAGAAGCCGGGATGAATGGGGCACCGGAGCGTTCGGCGAGTCCTAAGAGTGCAGCCACGGGAGCTGTGCTGCCTGCGCATCCTGAAGAAACCGGGATTAACGCGCCACTGAAAGTAAAGAGTGCGGCGGTGCGGACGGGGCCGCTGGCGCAGGTGACGGGGATTCGCCACTGGTCGACCACGACGTATACGCGGGTGGCGATCGACCTGGGGGACGAGGTGACGTTTGAGGCGGCGCGGGTTCCCAATCCGGACCGGCTGTTCTTCGATCTGCATGGGGCGAAGCTGGACGCGGCGCTGGTGGGCAAGACGTTCGACGTGACGGATGACGGCTTTCTAAAGCGGATTCGGGCGGCGCAGGCGGGTGGCGATGTGACGCGGGTGGTGCTCGACGTAAGCGAGGTGAGCGAGTACAGCGCGTTTCTGCTGCCGAACCCGTACCGGCTGATTATCGATATTCACGGGCGGAAGACGCCGGCGCAGGGAAAGGTTACGGCAAAGGTGGAGCCTGCGGCTGAGGTGCCGGTGGCTCCGGCGGCGGTAAAGCGGGCGAGTGCGGCGGCAAACAGCTCCGGGCTGCCGGCAATGGCTCCGACCGATGGCGGGGAGGCGGTACGGGTTCCGGCGGCGGTTGCGGCGAGTCCGGCAGATCTCCGTAGCATTGCTCCGGCGCCGCGGGTGAGCGTAGTGCAGAGGCCTACGTTCGCGAAGCCGGTGCCGAACGCGGTGGCACTGGCCAAGCCGCAGACGGCGACCGAGGTAGCCGCGGTGAGCGACGCGCCGGGCAAGGTAGAGGCGACCGATGCGCCGACCTCGAAGCCGATTGCGGTGCGGGAGGTGAGCCTGGGTGCGGGGGCCGGCGCGCGCAAGCCGCGGGTGCGTGCTGCGGACACGGCCGTTGCCCCGGACGCCGCGCCGGTGCGGGCCGCGGACAAGACGGCGGACGGGGAGACGTCGCTCATCCGCGCGCTGGGCTTGAAGATCGGGAGAATCGTGATCGACGCGGGCCATGGCGGGCACGACTCGGGCACGATCGGCGCGGGGGGGATTGAAGAGAAGGACGTGGTGCTCGACGTGGCGCTGCGGCTGGGCAAGCTGCTGCATGAGCGGCTGGGCGCGGAGATCATCTACACGCGATCGGACGATACGTTCATTCCGCTTGAGACACGCACAGCGATTGCGAACAAGGCGCAGGCGGATTTGTTCCTGTCGATCCATGCGAATAGCTCGGCCGATCCTATGGCGCGCGGGGTGGAGACGTACTACCTGAACTTCACCTCGGACCCGACGGCGCTGGACGTGGCGGCGCGCGAGAACGCGGTCTCGGGGCAGTCGATTCACCAGCTCAGCGACCTGGTGAAGAAGATTACGCTGAAGGACAAGATTGCGGAGTCGCGTGAGTTCGCCGCGGATGTGGAGAGCTCGCTCTATGCGGGGCTGACGAAGGGCAACGCCGGGCTGAAGGATCGCGGGGTCAAAAAAGCCCCGTTTGTGGTGCTGATCGGGGCGAACATGCCGTCGATCCTGGCGGAGATCTCGTTCGTGACCAACCCCCGCGATGCCGATCAGCTGCGGCAGCCGGAGTACCGGGAGCGGGTGGCGGAGAGCCTGTATAGCGGCGTGGCCAAGTACGAGAGCGGGCTGGCGGGCACGCGGCCGACGGCGTTGAAGCGGGCTTCGCTCGAATAAGTTGCACAGCGCGCGAAGGACTGCGCGCGGCAGACCGGGCTACGCGTAGAGGAAGAAGGACGTGCGCTCACCTGGGGAGGCCAGTGGTAGTCTCATCCAGATGGGGCTGCGTTTTAGACACGGTCTGGTGGTTTGGCTTGCCTTGTGGGCGGGCGTGGGCGAGGTGCTTGGGCAAGGCGCGGCGCCGGCAGCAACGACGATTGTGGAGCCTCCCGCGCCGTTGCTGCCGCGACAGGTCGGCAAGCTTACGCTGGGGGAGTCAGCCGCGGGCTCGGCTGGTGATCTGACGGACGAGCGTTTCGGCGCAGGGTGCGGGCTGGTGCTAAAGCCTGCCGATGCCCGGCCGAGTGGCATGGATTGCCGGCAGTTGCTGAAGGAAGACGGGCTGGGACGGTTTGCGGTGGGAAGCTACACGGGCGATGGGCCAGCGCGTCTGGTGGGCGTGCTGCGGTTCAGCGATGCAACCGGAGCGTTCAGCGCGTTTACGTACTTGCGCAGCCAGATGGCGGAGCTTCGCGAGCCCGAGATGGACTACAAAGCGGGCCACGCGGTGGCGTCCGCGGGGGGCAAAACTACGCTGATTTGGGCGGGAACCGCGGTGCTCATGGCCGATGCTGCCTTGACCCGACAGGAGGTGGACCAGTGGTTTGCGGTGCTGCCGAAGGTCGGCGGACGTCGCGGCCTGCCGCCTTTGCTGCCGACGTACATGACTCCCTCCAGCGTGCGGGCGGACACGCTGCATTACGCACTGGGGCCGGTAGGCTACGCGGCGATGGCCGGTGTGCTGCCGGTTGCCGACCTGGGCTGGGATAAGAGCTTGGAGGCGGCTACGGCGGAGGTCGCCGGCAAGGACGGCCACGGCAAGCTGACCCTGCTGCTCTATCCCACACCGCAGATCGCCGGTGAGCGCGGGCGGGCGATTGAGAAGCTGATCAACGACCGCGGCCCAGCGACCTTTGGGGCGACGGTGAAGATGCGGCGCGTTGGGCCGCTGCTGGGGATCGCCTCGGGGGCCTTCTCTGCCGATCAGGCGGAAGCGCTGGTGGGCGCCTTGCGCTTGAACGAACAGGTGACGTTCGACCAGAAGATGCCGCTTGAGTTCCACACGGAAGTGAAGAAGACGGCCAGCCTGCTGCAGAATATCGCCGTGCTGTGCGGTGTTCTGATTTTGGCGGCGCTGCTGCTGGGGCTGTTTCTGGGCGGCGCGCGGGCCGGTCTGCGGGTGCTGATGGGCAAACCTGCGGCGAGCGAGCCGGAGTTCCTGACGATCAACCTGCGTGGCCGGTCGTCTCCGCTGCTCTCGCCTCCGGGTTCGGATGCGGGTCGGCAAGGGCGTTAGGCGAAGGAAGTGGAACGGGAACTCTGCTGCACAATACACGGTGCAATTTGAGGGCCAAAGACGGGTTCTCCACAAAGTCGTCGTCCATGAACGATTCTTGCCGGCGTACCCGGCAATGCCAGTGAGCGCTGAATTTCTTTGCAGCCGTCGGGCTAAGCCGTTCAAGATCAAGCAGTTGTAAACTGTGCTTTTCCGCCTTGACACTGTATTTTGGCGCTCATATTCTTGCGCCAGAAAGCTTCGGATGGCTTTGCCTCCGTCCGGAACTATTCTCCCAACGAGGAGGCCGCCTTTTGCCGGGCGGCCTTTTCTTCTGTGACCTACCGTGAGAGCTTACCGGAGCGGCGAGGGGGCGGGCTGGGTATAGTAGCCGTCGCGGGTGCGGACGGACAGGCCGGGTTTGT
>CALMVK010000073.1:4279-15535 GCA_937873145.1 uncultured Granulicella sp.
AAAGCTTCGGATGGCTTTGCCTCCGTTCGGAACTATTCTCCCAACGAAGAGGCCGCCTTTTGCCGGGCGGCCTTTTCTTCTGTAACCTACCGTGAAAGCAGACCCGCGCAGCTTACCGAAGCAGCGAGGAGACCGGCTGGGTGTAGTAGCCGTCGCGGGTGCGGACGGACAGGCCGGGTTTGTCCAGTTTGAGCTCGACGTGGTGGTAGTCTTCGGGCGTATCTGCCGGTGGTGGCAGGAAGCTGACCTCATACCAGGATTGGAGATCGTCGAAGCAGCGGCGCAGCATGCCGGCGATATCCGTGCTGCCCTGGAGCGCGAGGCCTCCGCTTTGGAGCGCGAGCACCGGCAGGGCAAGGTCGCCGAGATCAACCTTGCCGGGGCTCTTGATGCCTTTTACGAACTCCTGGTAGTAGTTGGCACGAAACACACCCTCTTCGGCGCCGAGCGGGTTGATGCTGTAGAGAGTCACGTTGGCTGCGCGCAGTTGAGTTGAAAAAGAGACGATGTTGGCGAAGATCTGCTGCTGCTGTTTGGAATCGAGTTGGATGCGCGGGCCGGAGAGCAGCGGCCATCCGGGTGAGAGCCAGATGAGGATCTTGCGTCCGGGCGGCAGGCCGGCCACGTAACTCGTAAGCTGGCGCACGGCCTTTAGCGAGAGGTCCAGGCGCTCATCGGCCCCGTAGATCCCCGAGTCGCGGTGAAGGATGCGCAGGCCGGCCGAGTAATGGTCGAGCGAGGCGCTGAGCGCGTTGCCGTCGGTGGTGAAGCTTTGCTCGTTCTGCACGCTCGTGTCGGTGATGACGGCGAGATTGGTGGGATAGGCAAGCTTGCCCTCATTCGATTTCAGAAACTTTTGCAGCTGACCCTGCTCATAGGCCACCTCGGTAAAGCGTGTATTGACGGCGTCGAGCGCAATCACAACTTGCACCGGTTCCAAGGCAGGCGTTGCCGCGCGAAACGCTGCTATGGGGGTGCCCACGTTGTTGTCGAGCAGGGTGAAGTCCTGTGCGGTGAGGCCGGGAACCGGAGCGCCGGACTTTTCGGTCACGGCCACATTCAAATGGATGGCGGGTGGGCCGGCCGGTGGCGGAGCTTGCTGGGCGACGAGCGGCCAGGCTGCGGAGAACACGGAGGAGAGTAAAAGAACGAAACGAGGACGAACAGGCATCGGGACTCCTTCGATCGGCGAGGGGCGTTCTGCGGAGCAGCCAACGCACAGAACGTTGATTCGATGCGAACGAGAGCGCCGGGCGCGGAGGCGTAGCTCCCGTTCGTCACACAGGTAAGGATATGCTTTAGAATAGGATGCGGCAGGCCGATGTAGCTCAGTTGGTAGAGCAACTGATTCGTAATCAGTAGGTCAGCGGTTCAACTCCGCTCATCGGCTCCATTCCCACAAACTCCAGATCAAATCCAGACCAGACCTGCCATTCCATCGCATGCGGTGGTTTCGTTTAGGAGCGCCCTTTTGTGGGCACACGCGTGCGCTTGCGCAAATGCTCTGGCAAGAATCTCGTTTGGTACAGGAAATCCACTAGTTTGTGCAGCTTGCGGGGCAAAGGCTCTTGCTCCGGCTAAAGGTCCGTCGGATACTGCGAAGAGAGCTTGATGTCCCAGGCGTACGGCTTCCCTGCACTCTCCCTTTTTCCCATGACGCACTACTCCCGTCAAGACGTGCTTCGCATTCTGCATCTGCACTCCCGGCAACTGGCTTCCTGGGAGCGGGAGGGGCTGCTGCCGGTGCTGGCGGAGGACGAAGGGTACTCGTTCGCGCACCTTACGCGTCTGCGGGCGCTGCGCGAGATGCGGGCCCAGCGGATCTCCGCGCGCAGCATCCGGGTGCAGGTGGAGGCAATTGAGCGCGTGGCGGGCATGGGCAACGCGCTGGCCGAGACCAGTGCCGTGCGCCGGGGTACGCGGTTGGCGTTTCGCCATGGCGGTGCGCTGGTCGATGCACTGACGCAGCAACTGACGTTCGATTTTGCCACCGCCAAAGGCCGTCCCGTGCAGATGCTCTCTACCGGAACGCACGGCAGCCGCAGCGCGGCGTCTTCGCTGGCCGCAGCCGCATTGCAGGACAGATTCATCCGCGCGGTGCAGATGGAAGAGAGCGCCGCAACGCTGACGCAGGCGATCGCGCTCTACGAGCAGATCCTTGAGACTAAGCCGGACCACGCGCCGGCCTGCATCAATCTCGGTACGATTCTCTATAACCAGCGCGATTTTGTGCGTGCCGAGCAGATGTATCGCAATGCGACCGAGGCCGATCCGGAGTATGCGCTGGCGTTCTTCGATTTGGGCAATGTGCTGGACGAGATGCAGCGGCTGCCCGAGGCGATCGACGCTTATGAACGCGCCATTGTCCTCGTTCCGCAGTATGCCGACGCGCACTACAATCTGGCCCTGGCGTTTGAGCGGCTGGAGCAGCTTCGCCGCGCCCTGCGGCACTGGACAGCATACCTTCGCCTGGATCCGATTGGGCCGTGGGCGGCGCATGCCCGGCAGCAGGCGCGCCGGATTCTGGCGACGGAGAAACTGGAAATCGTCGCGCGCAACGGCAAGCGGGTAGACGCAGCGCGTTTGAGCTGGTAGAAACGGGCGACTGTGGCCGGGGCGGCGGCCGTCTGGCTCCGGTACACTGAGGGCAGGGGCGAATCTCTGCATGGCCAGTCAACCCAATCCTGCCCCAGTTCGTCCGGGCTCAACTCATGTAGGCTTAGTTCGTCCAAGCTCAACCATTCCAGGCTTAACCGACGCGGCCTCTCCGAGCCCGCTCATTGAGGCGATTCCTGTGCGCCCTCCTGAAGGTTCCGCGGTGCGTCGTGCGCCGCTGTCTTTGCTGGGGCTTGCCTGCGCGGTGGGCGTCTCGTCCATTTACTTCAACCAGCCGCTGCTGAGCGAGATGGGCAAGACCTTTGGCGCGACCCCTGAGCGGATCGGTCTTGTGGCCGTGGCGACACAGATCGGCTACGCCTGCGGCATTCTGTTTTTCGTACCCATGGGCGACGTACTGGAGCGGCGTGCGCTGATGATGCGCATGTACGCCGGAGTATCCGTGGCTTTGCTGCTGGTGGCGCTCGCGCCCTCGCTGCCGATGGTGATCCTGGCCAGCGTGGTGATGGGCCTGCTGGCCTCGGTGACGCATGTCGTGCTGCCGATCGCGCCCGATCTGGTGGACGACACGCAGCGCGGCCGGGCCATCGGCATCGTGATGACTGGATTGCTGCTAGGCGTGCTGCTGGCGCGTACCTTTGCCGGCTGGGTGAGCAAAATCGACGGCTGGCGCTGGGTGTATGTGATTGCGGCTGTGATCAACGCGGCCTTTGTGCCGCTGCTGTGGCGCAAGATGCCGCGGTTACCTCCGCGGCGTTCGCTGGCTTACGGTGCGGCGATGCGCAGTCTGTGGACCCTGGCCCGGACCGAGCCTCTGCTGATCGAATCTTCGGTCATTGGCGCGCTCGTGTTTGCCTCGTTCAGTTGCTTTTGGACCACGCTGGCCTTTTTGCTGGACTCGCACTATCGGCTAGGGCCTGGCGCCGCCGGCAGCTTCGGCGTGGTCGGCGCGGCGGGTGCGCTGATTGCCTCGGCTGCGGGCCGTCTTGCGGATCGCCGCGGATCGCGTTTTGTGGTGACGCTGGGCTTGTCTACCCTCATCTTCTCGTACGTGCTGCTGTGGGGTGCGGTCGCGATGCATGCCTCGACGCTGCTGCACCTAGCCGCGCTGGTGGTGGGCGTTGTGCTGCTGGATGTCGGCGCGCAACTGACCCAGATTGCGAACCAGACCCGCATCTTCGGCATCGACGCCTCAGCCCGAAGCCGGCTCAACACGGTGTACATGGTCCTCTACTTTTCCGGCGCGGCGATCGGCTCGTGGCTTTCGACTCGTGCCTGGGAGCGCTTCGGCTGGAACGGCATCTGCGGATTGGCGCTCGGCTTCATGGCGCTCGCGGTCTTGCGCCATGCAACGGGAAGGAAAGACAAAGCACGTCCTTTGACCGAACGCGATCCGACCGAACGCGACCCGCCCGAACGCGACCCGACCGATGTGCTGCTTGAAGCGTAGGGCAACGGGGTTAGAAAGACGCATCTGAGTCTGCAGCCAAACCGTTTGCGCGGCATAGGCCATCCGCACGCCAAGCCACCAGCACGTAAGCTTTTATACTTCGTACAAGGAATGTCTATGCAAGCTCCAAACACCTCCGGAAGAGCCGCATGGTTCGCTTTGCTGGGCTTTCTCCTGGCCTTTCCCTGCATGGCCGGGGCGATCTACCTTTACATCCGTTACGGCAATCCTCCGGTTGCGACGGCTGACCACCCTTTTCCTGACGAGAAGACGATCGTCCACATTCCTTTGCATGCGCGCATTCATCGCGACCTGGTTACCCCTCCGACGACACCGGAAGCGCATGACCTGGTCGCGGGAGCGCAGGTGTATGTCGAACATTGCGCGATCTGTCACGGCTCGCCACATCTCGACAGCAGCTTTGGCAAATGGGAGTATCCGACCTCTCCGCAACTGTGGCGCAAGCATAAAGATGGCGTGGTCGGCGTGAGTGACGATGCGCCGAACGTCTCCTATTGGAAGGTGGAGAATGGCATCCGGCTCACCGGCATGCCGTCCTTCCAGCACATCCTGAGCAACGACCAGATGTGGCAGGTGTCGTTTCTGGTGGCGCAGGCGGATCACCCCTTGTCTCCGCAGATCAGCGCCATCTTCGACGCAGCCGACACCCGACGACGCCAGGACGAGGGCTTGCCAACCACGGCAAGCGGAGTGCACCCAACCCCATGAGCGCGAGCCGAAGAATGTACGCCTTTTTGAAGAGATTCTCTGTGCGTTTGCGCCGGTTGCCGGCCGCAGCGTTGCTAGCGGTATGGTGGCTGGGCGCACACCCTGCTGCCGCGCAGACGCAGGTGCCAACCTATGCTTTGGAGGGTCCGGAGACGCAGCATTCCGAGATCGAGCAGGTCGCGGACATCCTCGGCATGACCGAACGCTTACGCACGTTGCAGGACCTGCAAGGCCATGCAGCCTGCAACGCCGCGGCGACGCTCCCGGAACTGACGCTGCGCCAGTCCCTGCTGGAGTCGATCGAGGGGTCGGAGCTCGATGTAGAGAGTGCGGTCGCGGAGATCGACAATGAACGCGGTGAGCTTGGAAACCTGCAGACGACACTTCGATCGAGCCGCGACAAGACTGTAGCCAAGTTGAACGCGGCCGCGCTGATTACCGGCTCCGGCATCGGCGCCGCGGTGAGCGTAAGTCAGTTCACCAGTCTGGGCAACCGAACCAACAACGTAGGGGACGGTGTAGGCATTGGGTCGGGCGCCACCTCTACCCTGCTGGCCTACCTGGCCGTCCGTAAAGCGCACGGTCCGGAGCAATCGGTCGCGGAAGTTCCGAATATGCTTGCCCCGCTGTTCGACCGGCCGGCGGTGCTGAATACGCACTACCCTGCGGTGGTGCTCGAATATCTGAAGAGCGTGCCTCCGGGACAGGCCTCGCGGCACGGCACACGGCTGGAGCAGTTGAAGGAAGAGTGGGCCGCGGCGGGCCGGCTGGACTCAACCGACGCCGCGAAAGAAGAAAAGAAGATTGTGGTGCTGACCACGAGCGGCGAGAAGGACGTAAAAATCTCGATCGGCGATCTGACTGACAGGATCGCCATGCTGGGGGATGTCAGCGGGCGCATCTCGCTGATGAAGCGTGACCTTGCGTTGCTGCTGCGATCGTACAAGCGGATGGACGTGTGTCCGGCTCACTGATGGGCTTACGGAAGGCTGCGCAACCAAAGCACATTTCAGTTGCCCTGCAGCTTTCTCCTGCAAGCCGTCATTCTAGCGAAGCCAGAATCCCCGTATTTATTCTTCATCCCTGTGCACCGCGTCCAATTACTTATCTTCGCAAACGCGTGGCAGAAGATGGTAGGCGAGGCAGGGATCGAACCTGCAACCCCGAGCTTAGAAGGCTCGTGCTCTATCCAATTGAGCTACTCGCCCGTGGCGGGACGTATCCAGATTGTATCGTTCGCGGGGGCTTAGACGAAGGAGAGATCCTTGCCGCGGACTGTGGTGACCACGGCCTCAAGCGCCTGCGACCAATGCTGGTACGCCTCTGCAGCGTTGGTTCCCGCGGCTTTCACGTAGAGGGTGACGGCAAATCCCTCCTGGGGGCCGACCAGATCCACCAGCGCGGGCCGCAGCACACACTCCACAAGCGCGTAGGCGTGGTCGAGCGGCTCGAGCAGACGCATCAGTCGATCCAGCCGCTGCTGCT
Organism: uncultured Granulicella sp.; assembly: GCA_937873145.1. Lineage (GTDB taxonomy): Bacteria > Acidobacteriota > Terriglobia > Terriglobales > Acidobacteriaceae > Edaphobacter. The sequence continues at coordinate 10,560 of CALMVK010000073.1, forward strand.
GGTGATAGGAAGAGACGAACAAGGCGCGCTCCCGCCATAGAACGTCCAAATAGCTCATAAAGCCGCAAGGTGCGTCGGCCGGCGGAAGGTCAAATTCCAGCGCGAGTGCCGCAAGCTCTTCGGCATCCATCGCCCAGGCGTCGCACTTTGCCGTAAAGACCGGAGAGCGGCCCCCGTTCAGCGCCCGTAAAGCCTGCATCAGCGGCGGATGCAGCTCGGCCTCGGGGATCAGGTCCAGGTCATAGGGATTTTCGCGCAGATCGACGAAGGGACAACTTCCGGTGGGATCGTCCGGGTTCGACCACGGCACCACCAGAACCGGATCCTCTGCGCCGCATTGAGCCGACCATTCCCCACGCATCAGCTTCCATCATAACGGGTTATGCGCCGGCTGCCGGGTGCGGTGCACGGCTCGCGGGCGGAAGCTGAGCTTGCAAGAACGAGAGCACGGTCGACTCCGCCCAGTAGCCATCGTCGCCCTCAGCGGGCCGGGGCGTGGCCAGAAAAGCGCAGTGGCCGCCGTGCTCCGGCTCGATCAACGTGATCCACGGATTCTGTGCGATCTTGGCGCGGCTCTCCGCGGTAAGCCGGATGAAGGGATCGTCGAGGGCGTGCAGGATGAGCGTGGGTACGGCGATGCTCTCGAGCACGCGCGCCGCGGACGCACGGAAGTAGTAGTCGGAGGCTCCCGCGAAGCCCGCATAAAAAGCCGTGACGTGTTCGTCGAAGTCGCGCAGAGAGTGCAGGCCGTCGGCGCGAGAGGGATCGTAGACCTGCGGAAAGAGGCCGACTTTACGGCGGAAACGCTGGATCAGCGCCTTCAGGAAGCGGCGCTCGTAAATACGATTTTGCCAGAGGTGCAATGCATCCGCGGACTGCGCCAGATCGAGCGCGGGAGAGACCGCGGCCACCGCGCACAGCTCCGGAACCGGGTTCGTCCGGGCTGGATCGGCGAGCCGCTCTGCGCCCAGCTCGCCGGCCAGCTTCAGGACCAGATTGCCGCCCATGGAGTACCCGACCAACGCCACGCGACGCAGGCCGAAGCGCGCGACCATCGTCGCCAGCACCGCGCGCACATCGCTCGAAAGCCCGGAGTGATAGAGCGTGGGCGAGAGCGACTCCGTGCCTCCGCAATTACGCATATTCATGCGCACGATGTTGCAGCCGGCCAGCCACATCTTGCCCGCATTGCCAACCACGTACTGCGAGTGCGATGAGCCCTCCAGCCCGTGCAGCAGGATGACGGTGAGCCGCTCCGCGCGCACCTCCTCCGGCTGCCAGTGACAGTGGCAGAGCACATGGCTGGCGAGCTGGCTCTGCGTGGCGGGAGCAACCTCCACCAGCTCAGAAGAGGGCGGTGGCAGAGGGTCCGGACGCGGCAGGAAGTTGCCGAGGATGGTCTGGACGTGGCCGTTGCGAAAGCCTCGGCGCGGAACAAAGGGCGCCGGCTGGAACGAAGCCGCGGCACTCACTCCGCCAGACTCCGCAATAAGGCCAAGGCGTTCAGCCCGCCGGTGGGTGCGTCTTCATGCTTGAAGTAGACGAAGACCTCTCGACTCTGCGCGAGCAGGCGAAAGCGCTCTGCAAAGGCGGCAATCTGCTCGGGAGTGTACCCTCCTGGCCAGCGCAGGCGGAAGCAGGTAAACGTGGCGGCGGTATGCACTTCGGGCGTCTGCAGCTCGTCCGATTCGGCCATGCACAGGGCGGCCTGATGCTCGCGCAGCAATGTGTAAGTCTTTTCGTTGAACCACGAGGGGTGACGGAACTCAAAGGCGATGCGGGAGGCCTGCGGGTGCTGCATCGCCGGCGCGGCGAGGAAGGCGGCCAGACGCGAAAGATCGGCCTGCAGGCTGGGCGGAAGCTGGAAGAGGATATAGCCTAGTTTGCCGGCCTGCTGCGCGGGAGCCAAGGACGCGAAGAAGGCGGCGAGCGCGTCTTCACAGGCATGGAGACGGTTGAAGTGCGTGATACGCTGCGGAGCCTTGAAGGTGAAGCGGAAGTGCGCTGGAGTCTCGTCCAGCCAACTTTGCAACTGCCCCGGCTTCAGGATCGAGCCGAACGTGTAGTTGACCTCTACCGAGCCGAGGACGGACGCATAGAAGTTGAGAAACTTCTTCGCCGGCACGCCCTTGGGGTAGAACTCCGGCTTCCACTTGGGGTAAGCCCAGCCGGAGGTGCCAACGAACAGGCGCATGGAGCGGGAGACGGGCAAGAGCCCTACGAGTTGCTCTGCATCCGGTTGTGAACCGAGAACCCAATGAGCAGAACAAGAGATGCGGACAGAACGGTGATTTCCGCTCCTGTCAGCAGACGCAACCAGAAGCCGGAAGACCGCATGAACATCCTTGAGGGTACGAGACTTGAAGGTGATTGGGGCGGCTAGTGGGTTTCGAACCCACGACATCCGCTGCCACAGAGCGGCGTTCTGCCACTGAACTATAGCCGCCGTATCACGGTTAGTATACCCTACCGCTGCTCCGGCGCATGCATCTTCCCTGGAGGCATCTATCTTCGAGGACAGAGACAGGCTTCGAGCACAGAGACGGGCTTCGAGCACAGGATGGGAGAACACGTATGGCCATCTCCGCAAAACCCGAGATCCTCGCGCCGGGATCGAAACCGAGCGGCGGCGTCTTCTCGGACCGCAATCTGGACCGGCTTTCTCATCTTCTGGACGACTTCATTCGCATTCCGGGAACCTCTCTCCGCTTCGGCCTGGATGGCATCGTCGGCTTCATTCCAGGGGTGGGCGACGTCGCGGGAGGCCTTGCCTCCTGTGTGCTGATCCTTGCCGCCTGGGTGCGCGGCGTCCCGCGGGCGACCCTCGCGCGCATGATGCTGAATGTCGGTATCGAGACTGCGGTCGGCTCGCTGCCGGTGGTGGGGGACCTGTTCGACATCTGGTTCCGCGCCAATCGCCGCAACTATGCGCTGATGACGCAGTCCCTGGGCATCGCGGCACCGGCAGAGAAGCCTCGCCGGCCGTGGACGGACTGGCTTCTGTTGAGTGCTGCTCTGCTGGTTTTGCTGGGGCTAATCCTGCTGCCTCTGCTTTTGTTCGGCTGGATCGCGGCGCATGTACTGTCGTTCGTGAAGATGCGGTAACAGATTCGATCTGGGCGTGGACTCAAACCTGGTACGCAGGAGTGCGATAGTCTAGAAGGAGTCGGGGCGTAGCGCAGTCTGGTAGCGCATCTGGTTTGGGACCAGAGGGTCGGGGGTTCGAATCCCTCCGCCCCGACCAATGGAAAGCTTGGCGAGTAGAGCGACTCAGAAGCACTTGCGCGCAACATCGTAGCGAAAATTGTAGTGGTGGCTACAAATATAGTTTGTCTTGCAGGGTTTGGCACCGGCGTGACAGCTCAGTAGGCACGCACGCGGTCGAAAGGACCTTCGCCCACCTCCAGCAGCAGTTCCGCAGGCCTGGCTACACGCTTCGACAAGCTCAAACAGAACTTCCATGCCACAGTCACACTCGCCTGCTGCTGGAGATGGCTCGCACAATGAGTCGATACACCCTAGGGAAATCTTTATTTGTCGCATTATAGCTGCTGGTCACAGCCAGATTTAAGTTGTAAAAACCGTTCTGACGAAGACTGCCCGAAAGTTCACAATATGAACCTTACTCAAAAGCAAACCTGACCCCCCCAACCTGAAAACCTAAAACGGCGTACCCAGCATTTCGTACGCCACGGAAGTGCGTCACTTCAGAACTGCGCCGTTCCGGCCGCGCCTTCAGCACGCATTCCTATTGACTGTCTTCTTGATGTGTTCAGCAAGTTCCGAGTTTGTTTGGATGCCTTTCTCGTTTGCAATTAGCCGAAACGTATCCCGCCCTCTCAGAAAACTCTCGCTATAAGCTCGACTCTTGTACTGCATGTCTGCCAGGTCTTCTGCCCAAGGCACGTGACCTTGTTCCTCTCTCATTGACAAGCCAGGATGCTCCTGTCCCCCAACAACCTCATAGAAACGATTCCGATTCAGTACTCTGCCCCAGCTATCAAAGCCTGTCTTAATCAACCGTGGGTACTCAAACCTCGGCTCTAAAGAGGCGCAGAGCAATCCAAAATCGAAAAGCTGCTGCGATCCCCCGGCACCAACATTGTCCGTGATGGGGATTTCACGCAGCAGCAGTTCCAGCCGCCAGGGCGTATCCGAGGCGTACCCATAAACCGCTGCTCGTCCGTCGGGCTCATCCGAAAGCAGGAAGTACCAAGAGGTAAAAGCAGCACCCCCTATAGACCGGAGCTCCTTCCTTGCCAACATTTTTAGACAGTCGTCTGCATTGCGAAATCGTGGCATTTGATAAAAGGGGGACCATTTCCCTTCTAGCAGCCACTCCGGATGCACTCCTAGCAGATCACAGAGTCTCCTGGCCGTCGTAAACGCAAGTGGTTGCTCACCCGAAAGGTTCGCTTCGAGCAGTGTGGCGTCCGGCATACCAAGTTCCATTGCCACTCGCGAAACCGAAGACGAACACTTTGAGAGGGACTGAAAAACCTGCCTGAGCCGTGCAGCAATAGTTGCCGTCACATTCATATCACTTGGCCCGAACGCTCTGCGGAGGTGATCGTGCAGGTATTGCTGCCGTGAGAGCTTCATCAGCTTCGCCCGGCCATCTATCGCTGCAACAATCTCGGGGTCGAGGTCTCGAACCATGAAATCACTCATAGCGGGATCGTATCATGCATGTCACCAATGCATCATCATTTCTTGATGATGCATGCGCGCGAGAGATCTATGCTATTTAGACAAATCCTTGACCGACTCCGATCAGCCGTTTGGACGGTCGTGTCACCGCCACATAAAGCATCTGCTGAGCCTCGAGCAGGTTGCTGTCCTCGCGTTGACGAGTATCAAAGACTGAGCGGCTGGCGAAAGAGTGCACTTTCGCCCCGGCATGAAAGGCGTCGGGATGTTCTCCCCATACCGCCATCGCCGGATCGTCTCATTGATCTGCGCCACTCGTTCGTTGG
>CALMVK010000074.1 GCA_937873145.1 uncultured Granulicella sp.
CCTTAGCTCCCGTCCCATGCGCCACCAGGAGATCAAACGCCGCCGCCCCCAAATCCCCATGCCGCCGATACGCTACGCCCAGCTCCGCATCCGTCGCCCCGCTCACCGTCAGCACCGCCTTCGTCAGCAGCGCCCCACCCGCATTCAGCTTGCGCGGATCCGCCTCCGCAAACGGCAACCCCGCCAGATACAGGGCGAAGAGGCCTTCGTCCTGTGTGCCTTCAGCATGGACCTGCAAAATTGTCTCGGCAATGCGCGCCCGCTTGGTAAGACGACTGCCGGTCGCGCAGAGCTCGTCGGCGAGTTCGGATAATTTAGCGAAGGTGGCCATCGATCTTTCTTGTGATGCGTCAATGCGCAGCCGTGCCATGGAGTTATGCTGAAGACGTTCAGCAAGGGAGGGCGTGCGTGGAAGGTATCAGGGCATCTGCCAGGAAGCTGAAGAAAAGAGCCGCCGCCAACTGGCTTTGGCCATCTCTTCTCACAGGCTTGCTGCTAAGTGGCATCGCTTGGCCAACGAATATGGCCGCGCAGAAGGTATCGGAGTCCGGCATGGATGCCGCCGCGCCGATCACCGACGAAGTGCTTGCAGCAAGTGTTGACGAGGTGAAAGGAGCTAATTGGGCTTATGTCTCCGAAATCGTCCGCGCGGGCCCGGAGCGAGCTGCACCGATCCTCAAAAAGCTCTTCGTGACTGTGCCCGACAGCACGACGAAGGCAGCTATTGCCTTAGCTCTGATTAAGATGGGGTCCGACGAGAATGAGTATTGGGCATTCCTCCTCACGCGTGCCAAGGAGACGCTAGCAAGCGACGCTCCTTTTCCCCCCTTCGATACAAAAGGCACAGTGATGCCCACCGACGTTTCTCCGAGATTCAAGGCGTGGGCAGACGCGCATTCGCTAACCATCAGCGATGCTGCTGAACTGGTAACCTTCGGTCTGCCTACCAGGCTTCTACAACTAGCAATGACCGGAGACCCTCGGGCAGTGCCCATTCTGCGCCAGGGACTCAACTCCAACAATGTGCTGACACAGCTCGTGTCAGCAGAGGGTCTGGCGGGACTGCGGGATAGAGACTCCATTCCGTTGATCGTGGAGGCGTGCCGGAGATCTCCCGAAAACGCGGGCGCGCTCGCAATGGCTGGCCTGATGGCCTTTGGAGATGCTGAAGCGCAACGTTCGGCTGAACCTTTCCTCTCACTGGAACAGCTGAAAGCTCTGCATAACGGCGAGTCGTCTCCGGGAAGTGAGCCTTTCCGAAAAACTAAATCGGTGGAAAAATAGAAGAGTGATACGCTCGGCAGCTTCGGTGTTTTCTTCCCGCGTGATGGGTTCCCGTCATGACTTAGCCTAGCTGCGCCTATCCTGCCGCACATCGCCGACTGAACCCGCCAAAAATCCAAAGACTCTGCTGTGAGGACCTTTCTATATGTTCGACCGCCTGGCCCAAATGAACGCCCGCTACGACTCCCTCTCCCGCGACATGTCCGACCCCACCCTGGTCAACGACCAGAAGCGCTTCCAGGCCATCGCCAAGGAACACCGCGACATGGAACCGATCATCGAAAAGTACCGCGCATACCGCAAGATCGCCGATGGCATCGCCGAAGCGAAAACCATGCTCAGCGAGCCTGACCCAGACATTCAGGCCATGGCCCAGGACGAATTAGCCTCTCTCGAGCCCCAACTCGAACCCATCGAAGACGCCCTCAAAGTCATGCTCCTGCCCAAAGACCCCAACGACGACAAGAACATCGTCATCGAACTCCGCGCCGGCACCGGAGGCGATGAAGCCGCGCTCTTCGTCGCCGAAATGTTCCGTCTCTATCTCCGCTTCGCCGAGCAGCACAAGTGGAAGGTCCAGATCCTCTCCGAATCCGAAACCGGCATCGGCAACGGCCTTAAGGAAGTCACCGCCATCTTTGAAGGCGACAAAGTCTACTCCAAGATGAAGTACGAGTCCGGTGTCCATCGCGTGCAGCGCGTCCCCGCCACAGAAACGCAAGGCCGCGTCCACACCTCCGCCATCACCGTCGCCGTCCTTCCCGAAGCCGAAGAGGTCGACATCAAGATCGAAGCCAAGGACCTCCGCATCGATACCTTCTGCTCCTCCGGCCCCGGAGGTCAGTCCGTCAACACCACCTACTCCGCCATCCGCATCACCCATCTGCCCACCAACACCGTCGTCAGCTGCCAGGATGAAAAGTCACAGATCAAAAACCGTGAGAAAGCCATGCGCGTCCTCCGCTCCCGCCTCTACGAGGTCGAGGAAGAGCGCCTTCACCAGCTCCAGGCCAAGGACCGGAAGCAGCAGATCGGCTCCGGCGACCGCTCCGAAAAGGTCCGCACCTACAACTTCCCCCAGAACCGCATGACCGACCACCGCATCGGCTTCACCAGCCACAACCTGGCCATGGTCATGGAAGGCCAACTCCAGCCCACCATCGACGCCCTCATCGCTCACGACATCGCCGAAAAGATGAAGGGCGAACCCGTCGCCGCCTAACAAAGAGACACAAGTGCCTCCTTGCCCAAAGTCATATTTTGCTGACTGAGTTGTGGTGTGATCGCATCCTTCTCACAAGACACAGTGTCGTCTGCATAACTCCCTTGACGCTTCCACATGTCTGGCAGGGTCACTGCAGGCAACGTCTGAAACGCAGGCCTAGCCAGTAGATAACCCTGCATTAGACGGACCCCGCACCCCCGCAGTGCCTCATACTCTTCCGGGGTTTCAACTCCTTCGGCAATGAGCTGCGTCGAAAGCCGCTCGCAAAGCTGCACCATCGCGGCCACAATCGCCATCGCCTTCGGACGCTCCGGAATGTTGCGAATAAGATCCATGTCCAACTTCACGAGGTCCGCGCCAATCTCCGCCAGAAGATTCAACCCCGAGTATCCCGCGCCAAAGTCATCAATGGCCATCTCAAACCCGTGACGTCGGTACTCCCGTGCAATTGCCGCCAGATGTCCACGATCGACTACTTCTTCGCCTTCCGTAATCTCAAAGATCAGCTGGTCCGACGGAAACGAGAGCCTGCGTGCCGTGTCGAGCGTCAACTGCAGGCACGCGGCCGGGCTATACACCGCACCCGGCATGAAGTTGATCGCAAGTTTGGCGCCTGTCTCCGCCAGCCCCAGCTTCGCCGCCGTCGCAATCGCCGTCACCCGGCAGCGCTGGTCGAACGCATACCGCTGCTCCGCCGTCACCTGCTCCAGCACCCACCCCGCGGGTTGGTTTTCCAGACCTCGGACCAGCGCCTCATAGGCATATATCCTTCCCGTCTGCACGTCCACAATCGGCTGAAACGCCATGCTGAACTGAAACGGAAAGTCGACACCCTCCCGGCACGCCTGGCACTTCCGCGAGGTCGATCCGCCGCTTCCACTTTGCACGCTTACCTCCCAAACCTTTCGCAATTTACCCTCGTGTTCGCCTGGCCACAGTGTCGCCGCAGTCCGGACCCGCACGTCTTAACCAGCTTCCTGGAGTATCCCTTTGCCGAGATCGCACCCGCAATCACACCGACGCATCATCCTGCTACAACCGACGCTTCACCTGCTCACCCGCCCGTCGCTATAGTGAAGACACGTCCCATGCGCCTTTACTGCCGTCTCCTTTGCATCCTCGCCGCGGCGCTTACACTCCTCCCTGGCCTCAGCGCCCAGTCCGCCACGCCACCCCTGGCTGGCATCGCGCACGTCTCCCTCCGCGTTCGTGACCTCGCCACCTCCCGCGCCTTTTACGAAAGCCTTGGCTTCGAACAGGCCTTCGACCTGAACCACGACGGCGTCCCCTACGAAGCTTTTATCAAGATCAACGACCATCAGTTTCTCGAGCTCTATCCTGCCACCCCCAAAGACTCCGCCTCCGGCTTCCTCCATCTCTCGTTCGAAGCCGACGACCTCCAGGCCGTCCACGACGACTATCTCGCCCACGGACTCAAGCCCACCGACCTCCACAAAACCCCAGCCGGCAACCTGCTCTTCACCCTCCTCGGCCCGCTTCAGCCCATCAGCACCAACGGCAAGGCCATCCCCCAGACCATCGAGTACACCCAATACCTGCCGGACTCGCTCCATACCAACGACGCCGGCCAGCACCTCGGCCCCCACTCAGGTGCAGACCGCATCGCCGACCGCCTCCTCGGCGTCGCCCTCGCCATGGTCGACCCCGCCACCGCCAAGGGCTTCTACCTCAACGACCTATCCTTCAAGCCGCTCCCCGGCCAGCAAAACGTCATGCATCTGCCTGGCAACTCCGGCGAACAAATCGAAATCGTCTCCGCCGCCCTAGGCACACACGCCCGCATCACGCTCCAAACCAACAATCTCGGCCGCGCCACCCGCCACCTGAACCACGAACACATCCAGCTTCAGAAGCTTGAGGACGCCGTTGTCTTCGAGGACCCCGACGGCAACCAGATCGTCCTCGAACAGCACTAACTCCCACCATTCCCCAGCGTCGTCATTCTGGCAAAGCCAGAATCCCCATATCTATTCTTAGCCAATGCCGGATGCCCATCCTAGACAGCTTTTCCGTCTAGGGTGAGGCCTCCATCCTCCAACCGAGCCCTCCATGATCACCCTCCGCGAAGCCCTCACCCGCGCCACCGGCCAACTCGCCGCGCATCCCGACCTCCAACCCACAGCCCTCGCCGACGCCGTCCTGCTCCTCTGCCATACCCTCACCCTCACCCGCGCCGACCTCATCGCCCACCCCGAGCGCCCCCTCAGCCGCGAGCAGCAGGCCGCCTACCAGCGCCTCCTCGATCGCCGTCTCCGCTTCGAACCCATCCAGTACATCCTCGGCACGCAGGAGTTCTTCTCGCTCACCCTGCGCGTCACCTCTGCCGTCCTTATCCCGCGCCCTGAAACCGAGCTGCTCGTCGAAGCCGTCCTCGCCCGCCTTGCCCACCTCGACCAGGACACCTCCATCCGCATCGTCGACGTAGGCACCGGCTCCGGAGCCATCGCGCTCGCGCTCGCCCACACACTCCCCCGCGCCTCGCTCACCGCCACCGATCTCTCTCCTGAAGCCCTCGCGCTCGCCCGCGAAAACGCCGCCGCCCACCACCTTACCGACCGCATCCACTTCCTCCACTCCGATCTTCTCCAGCAACTTGCATCGGAGCCCCCCTTCGACTGCATCGTCTCAAACCCACCCTACATTCCCAGAGCCGACGCCTCCACGCTCCACCCCCAGGTCCGCGACCACGAGCCCGCGCAAGCCCTCTTCGCCGGCCCCACCGGCCTCGAACTCTACACCCGCCTCATTCCTCAGGCCCACGCCCTGCTCAAGCCCGCAGGCCTCCTCGCCCTAGAGTTCGGCTTCGGCCAACGCGACGCCCTCGCCTCGCTCCTTGCCTCCTGGCACGCCGTCGAATTCCTCCCAGACCTCCAAGGCATCCCCCGCGTCGCCCTCGCCCACAAGCCCGACCTGCCTTACCTCTAGACCTGCGTTACCTCTAATCTCTTGAGCCACTCTCCCGCGATCAAAAAACTTCGCCGAACACCTGCCCTACGTTGCCGCCGCAAACACAACGCCAAGTCCTCACCCTTCGTCTAACTCGCACATGTCACTTGCCTTAGTCACGGGAGCCTCCGGCTTCTTCGGCGGAGTTCTCAAGCGCAAGTTGCTGAACGAAGGACACTCCGTCGTCAACATCGATCTTGAGCCGGACGAAGACCATCACCCCTGCCTTCACAG
>CALMVK010000075.1 GCA_937873145.1 uncultured Granulicella sp.
AGTGTAAGTTCAGCAGAGGCCTCCCTTCCTCGGAGGTCGCGACCAGACCTGCTCACCAGTTTTGTGTCGCAGCACGTTTCGCCGGAGCCTCGACGCCCGGCCTGACCACCCGCCTTCTCATTCACATCCATAGCCCCGAATCCGGAGACTGTAAATAATGGCTCGTTCCCTCTTTCACGCTCCCGCACGTGCAGCACTGACTTTTTCTCTTCTCTCTTCCCCGTTTCTCATGCTTGGTCCGCTGACACCGTCCGCGCAGGCTCAGGAACAAGGTCAGATCGCGGGTATCATCACCGACGCCACCGGCGCGATTGTTCCTAATATCAACATCACGGCACGCAATGTCGGGACTAATGCTATACGGCAGGTCGCCGCGAATTCCTCCGGCCTCTTCACCATCACCGACCTTCAGCCAGCCACCTATATCGTCGAGGTCCCTCCTAGCTCCGGTTTTGGTGGTTACAAGGTGTCCGTCGTGGTCACTGTAGGCGGCAAATTGAATCTGGCTATTAAGCTCCAGACCGCGTCCGCAACGACCACTGTCGAAGTTCAAGCGGAGAACGGGTCCGCCCAAATCAATACGTCTACCCAGGAACTCTCGCAGGTGATCGGAGAAGAGCAGGTCTCTCAGTTACCCTCCTTAACGCGAAATCCGTACGATTTTATCGCGCTTTCCGGCAATATCTCCTCTGGCGACGCTGGCTCAAATAACCTTTCTCAAAATGCCGTTACGCGTGGAGTCGGCTTCGGCCTAAACGGCGGCCGCACGTCCGGCACTGAGATTCTGCTCGATGGTGTCGAGAACATCTATGTCTTCGCCGATAATGTTGGTGCCCGCATCCCGTTGGACTCGGTGCAAGAGTACAGCGTCATTACCTCAAACTTCCAGCCGCAGTACGGCCGCGCTTCCGGTGGTGTCGTAAACGTCTCTTCGAAGTCCGGCACGAACCAATTTCACGGAACAGTGTACGAGTTTAATCGCCTCTCAAACTACACCGCCAACACCTTCTATCTCGTTGCAAACGGACTCCCCAAGGGCATCTACACCCGCAATCAATTCGGCGGTGCCGTCGGCGGACCGATCTTGAGAGATAAACTGTTTTTCTTCGGCGATGTCGAGTTCACCCGTGTTCGCTCCAGCGCCTCCGCGCAGTCGCTCATTCCCACGCAACAGTTCCTGGCGCAGACTCCAGCCAGCGTGCAGTCCTACTTCAGCACCTACGGGGCAAATGCACCCACCTCAAACAACATCGTGACGAACGCGCAGATTAACCCAGGCGCGACCGCACTCACCTATCCCAATTTGCCGGCAAACTTCCCTGTATTTCAGAAGATCGCATTCCAAGTTCCAACCGACACCGGAGGAGGTCTACCTCAAAACACCTACAACGTGTTCGGCCGTGTGGACTATAACTTTTCCACCAGGACCCAGGCCTTCTTCCGCTACGCGGATTATCATGAAACTGATATCGCAGGCGGCATCTTCGGTTCGCCTTACGCGCAGTACAACATCGGAGGTGGCAACTTTGCCTCTGCCTATCTTCTTAGCGTCGCCCATGAGTTCGGCCCTTCGATCAGTTCTGCGACCAAGCTGAGCTTCGCTCGCGATAACCAGCCAAACACTTATAACACGGCGCTTCAGAACACTCCGGCACTGGCCATCTCGGCCAACGCCCAGGTCGGCGGAACAAATGTCCAGTTCCCCGGCTTCTATAGCTCCAACCCCTCAGCAGCTGGCGGTCTGCCTTTTGGCGGCCCTTCTGATACTAGCCAAATCAACGAGGACTTCAATGTCACCAAGGGAAAGCATGCGGCGCAGTTTGGGATGCAGTTGCTTTACATTCAGGAAAATCAGTCCTTTGGCGCCTATGCGCAGGCAGCTGAAGTCCTCGGTCAAAGTAGGACGGCTGGGCTCGCAAATCTGGAAACCGGCACGCTGTTCGAGTTTGAGGCTGCCGTCAACACGGGAGGCAAACTTCCGTGCGTCCGCAACCCTTATACCGGCGGCCTAACACAGACACCTGCCTGCTCTGTTACCCTGCCCGCATCCGCTCCAAGCTTCGCTCGCAGCGATCGCTTCAAGGACTATGCGGTCTACGCGCAAGACAACTTCAAAGCTACGACGCGCTTGACGCTCGATTATGGACTTCGATATGAATATTTCGGCGTCCAGCACAACAATAATCAGAATCTGGACTCAAACTTCTATTTCGGAACTGGCACATCGCTTCCCGCACAGATCCGCTCTGGCCAAGTCTTTACTGCCCCAACTAGTCCCATCGGCAAGCTTTGGAACCCTCAGTATGGGACCGTTTCGCCTCGTGTCGGGTTTGCGGTTGATCTTTTTGGAGATGGAAAGAGCTCGTTCCGGGGCGGTTACGGCATCAGCTATGAGCGCAACTTCGGCAACGTTACTTACAACCTCATCCAAAATCCTCCTGCTTACGGCGTCATCGTAGAAAACAACTCGGCACAGACTCCGCTCAGCGTGACGAGCCAAAATCTGGGCCCGCTTGCCGGAACCGGTGCTGCCGTGCCTTTACCGCCCACAAGTCTTCGGAATGTCGACGAAAATATCCGCACCGCACAAACCCAGTTCTGGGATGCCGCTGTTGGCCGCCAACTCGGGCCCGGTACAGCACTCGACATTCAGTACACTGGCTCCCGCGGAATTCATCTATATGACGTCAAGAACTACAATGGCTTGGGCAGTGGGAATACTCTACTCGGAGATCCTTACACAGAACCTGGAACCGGCGGTACTACAGGAACTCCGGCAGTCACCGCCCTTACCCGGTTGAATCCCCAATACTCCAATATCAATAATCGCGGCTCGAACGCTGACTCCTACTACGAAGCCCTAAATGTTCAGTTCAATACTGCGAACTTCCGTCACACCGGCCTCTCAGTAGTTGCAAACTACACCTTCGCTCACTCCTTCGATGACCTGTCCACAACCTTTTCCGAAACAAATAACGAATTTGGACTTGGCTATACTAACCCCTTCAATCCGTCTTTGGATCGCGGACCAAGCGATTTCGACATCCGCCACCGCTTTGTACTTGCCCCCATTTACCGCACACCAGCCTTCGATGGACGCAAGGGCATGCTGAAACAGTTGCTCGGCGGATATGAGGTGGGCGGCATCTATACTGTCCACACTGGCACTCCCTTCACCTACTACGACAGCACGAATAACGCGAGCGGATACAACTACGTTCGCTACACTCCCGCAGCTGGAGTCGTTTCGCAACGCACCTTTAAGTCCATCCCCAATGGCACCGCGGCCTACCAGCCCGACTACTATGCTATTGGAACGCTTCCAACTTCTACGTCGTTCGGAAATCCGGCTCTTGGTGGCATCTCTGACTGGGGTCCCTATCCCGCTACGATGACCGCTCGTAATGCCTTTCGCGGGCCTGGTCTCTGGGGCTTTGACGCTTTTGCTTCGAAGACATTCCCCATCCGCGAACACCTCAACGTCGAGTTCCGTGCTGAGGGGTTCAATATCCTGAATCACCACAACCTCTTTGTCCAGGAAGGTCTCAATGACGCTGGCAATTACGGCCCAACTGGCGACATTATCACCGCGTCGAAAGGCGGTATCCAGAACGGCAACGGAGCCAACGACGAACGCCGTTTTGGCCAGTTCGCCGCCAAAATCAACTTCTAACCCCAAGGTATTTCGACCCTGAAAGGGCGCTCTTCGGAGCGCCTTTTTTGCTGTCCCAAAACGCCTCCCCGCCCGTGCCAAACCTCTATAATGGAAGAACCTCCCATGGCAGACGAACTCTTTCCGCAAGATCCCAACACCCCCAGCGA
>CALMVK010000076.1 GCA_937873145.1 uncultured Granulicella sp.
CCAACGAACGAGTGGCGCAGATCAATGAGACGATCCGGCGATGGCGGTATGGGGACAACATCCCCACTCCCTTCATGCCGGGGGAGAGCGCGCTCTTTCGTCAACTTTTGATTATCGAGAACACTTTGCTCTTCGCAAACAACCAGGAAGCCAAAGTGATCGCTATCAAGCGCGGCACCTTCATTCACGAGGTTGAGGAAGCCCATGGTGTGTCGAAGTGGACAGCTTCGGTACACTCCTGGGAGCTCTGCCTACGCGATGCGGACGGGAACGAGAAGACGGTCCACATGGTTGGGACAACAACGAGTTCCAAAAGGTGATTGCCCGCATCACTGACGAGGCTGCCGACTCAAGGCTGAGGTGGAAGCATCTGCATGAATTCAAACAAAGCCTGGCGCAGCTTCAGTCCATCTACGCGCTGACCGTACACAAGAGCCAAGGCTCCACTATCGGCTCAGTCTTTGTAGACCTTCCAGACATTCGCCGGCGCGAGGAGACCAACCTGCTCGAAGCGCAACAGATGTTGTATGTGGCGGTGACCCGGCCGTCGAAGCGGTTGATCGTGGTTGGGACGTAGGACCTGACGTCGCGCGACGTGTTCAGGACTGACCACTACGGATGCGGACGACTGAGCTCCCACCGCCAAGCTTCTCTACTTTGATCTGCACCGATATCGTGTCGATCATAGCCGCCACATGAGTTATTACCCCCACTTTGCGCCCCCGGCTGTGCAGACTTTCGAGAGCCGTCGTTGCTATATCGAGCGTCTCTCCATCGAGTGAGCCGAACCCTTCATCAATGAAGAGGGTGTCTACAAGTGAGTCGCGGCCTTCCAGTCCTGATAGGGCAAGTGCTAGCGATAAGGAGACTAAAAAGCGTTCACCGCCAGAAAGGCTGCGAGTAGGTCGCTCTTCGTCACCCATATCGCGGTCCGTAATATGGAGGGCGAGCTCGGCAGCGGAACTACGTGCAAGATGGTAGCGCTTGCTGAAGGTATCCAAATGCTCATTTGCCAGCACAATCAACTCCTCAAGGGTGAGGCTCTGGGCAAAGAGGCGAAAGCGATCCCCCGTGGGGGATCCGATAGCCATGTCTACCTCTTGCCACGCTGTGAGCTGGTTCTGTTTCGCTTGAAGATTGAGCTCGAGTGCTAACGCATTCTGACGCAGCAGTGTATCGCGGCTCAGGTCGGCCGTGCGCTGGCCCAGTGTCTGGTTCAAGCTGGCTTCGACTTCACGCAAAGAAGTAAGTTCTGAGGCCAGCGCCTCACGATCATCCGACGAGGACGTCTCGGCAGAGAGAGTCTCGACGTCTTGCCGGCGAGCGGTCCAAGCAGCCTCGGCCGCCTGCACAAGCTGGTTCAGTTGTCCCAAACGCGAGCGGAGCCCATCCGCGAGTGCCGTCGACCCGGTAAGTAATGCGTCCGCTCGCTCGGGTATGGAACCGATGCTTTCGCATCTTGCGATGTACTCGGCGGCGGCGCTGTCATTCTCGGCCTGTGCGGCTTCCAATTGCTGACGAGCTTGAGTAGCCGCGGCGTGCGCGGATGCTTGCTTCTGCTTCGCAAGGACATCGGTTTTGTAGCCGGCGTTCAAGGCTTCTTGGGCTGCAACACGCGCTTTGTTGATGCGCGTACGATGTTCGGCCGTAGGCTCACCGCCAAGCAGAGGAAGTCGCTCTGCTTGAACAGATCTCAAAACATCCTTGCGATTGGCCTCTGCGCTGGCAGCCTTCCCATGATTGTGCAGCGCTTCCGCGTGCGCGTCCAATTTGCTTTGTAGAGCCGGGGCCAGCTCGTGTGAGCGAAGACTCAATGTGGCGTATTGCTGACGAGCTGAGAGGACCGCAGTTGCTGCTCTCCGAATCTCTTGAACTGCCGCTACGCCGTCATTTCGTAGACGCTCAAGCGTGATCGCAGCCATGTCTAGAAGCGGATTGAGTTGTTCTTCCACGTGACGAAGATCAGTTCTGTGGCGATCGGCTCCGTTTTCTGCTTCGTTTGCTCTGTAGAGGGCCTGTTTTGCGGCCTCCTCGCTTAAGCGCAGCTTACCCTGCAACTTTACGATCGTTAGATCAGTGCGATGTCGCTCCTGATCCTTAGTGTCTAGTTCCGCTCGGAGTGAGCGAAGCTGCCGCAGGCGGCTTCGCGATTCCTCGCGCAGTTCGCGACACGCTTGATGCAGCTCCCTCAGTTTTGCTTCAGAGCGTGCATCCAGCTTTTCGGGCGGGGAACCCAGGGCAAATCGTCCCGTAAGCGCCTGAAGCCTCGCGGCGGTCGCGCTGTACGCTTCTTCGAGGTTTACCACCTCTTGCGATTTGTTAGTCTTTTGCTTCTCAGCCTGAGATGCCTTTGCTTGCGCAGTGGCAATCTCGGTCGTGGCCTGACGCGCCTCGTCGTGGGAAGATTGAAGCTGCGCTCTCAAGTCATCCCGCCGTTCGCGAAGCTCGGCCGCGAGCGTCGTCAGGGAGTCTTCCCGGCCTGGTGTCAGGTACGGATGCTCCTCCGCGCCACATACCGGGCAAGCAACACCAATCAGCATACGGCTCCGCAACGCCACGGTCCTTTGGTCTAGACTGTCCTCCGCGAGCCCAACCAAGGGCGATAGCTCGTCCAGTTGTCTCTGATGTCTACTTGCCTGGGCCGTTGCCTCGGCAGCGCGTACTGTCGCTTGCGCTGCGAAGTCGTTAGAGGAATCGATCTCCTGAAGTGCTTCCGCGACCTTGGTCGTATCTGCAGTATGCTGTACGGCAGCTCGTAGTGCGGCGCCAAGTTCCTGCTCTAGCACTCCTTGCAGCTCAACTTCCTGCTCGAGTGCAGGCTGGTCACGCTGAGCAAGTTCTTCGCGGAGGACAGCCGTCTCTGTAGTCTGTTGCTCGATCAGCACATTGGCTTTCTCGAGCTCTTTCTTCCTCCGGTCAAATACTGCGTGGAGATCGGTAGCCTTTCCTTGGGCTGCAATCGCCCTTTGTTCTGCATCGCCGACTGCCAAGGAAGCCGCCTCATGACGGCTCAGCAGCTCTTCCACTTCTTGCAGCCGATCCGCGAGAGGGCTTTGATGGGCGCGGCTGGCCAGCTCGCTTTCGGCTGTGCTTAAGTCACTGGTCAATTGCAAACTTTTCTGCTGGAGTTGCACCAACTCGAGGCCAAGTGTTTCCGCTCTGCGCTTTAGTTGAAGCGTCGTACTCGTGGCACCGCGAACTTCTTCATGGGCGCTGGAGATCTGCGCATCCAGTGCCGCAGCTTCGTCCCACAGCGGTCCCCACTCCTTAAACTCAAGTTCAACCTCTTCGTGACGGGTCTGCAGGTAACTAAGCTCATCTGTCGCCCTCATCACGTCGGCGTCTGCTAATTGGGTCTCGCCTTGTGCGGTAGCTAGGTTCCGTACGGCGTTCGGTAATGCGGACCTGCTCGCGGCGGCACGCATCCATGTTCCGCGGAGCGTTTCGACAGCATCCAGTTCCGCGAGTTCTGCTCGCAGATGACTGGCTGCTCCTTCTTCCTGCTGCGCCGCTCGCATGGTGTGTTCTGCATCCGCTAAGCGTCTGAGCGCGGCGAGAAGTGCGTCGAGGCGGCCAAGCCGACCTTGCAAGACTTCTGCCTCTACAGACCTCGCTGTAAGCTGCGCACGCACGGCGGTCAGGTCTGCTTCCAGTCTGTCCCGCTCAGAAGGTGCGAGCAGGCCTAGGCCTGTTAGCTGCCGTTCCAGCTCAACTACTTCGGCTTCCAATGCTTTTGTGCCTTCGCGAACCCGCTGGGAGATGCGCCCGTAGATCTCGGTCCCGGTGATCTTCTCGAGTAGGTCACCCCGCTCTCGCTCGGGTGCTAGTAGAAAGCTGTCGAACTCACCTTGGGCCAGCAAAGCCGTCCGGCAGAACTGCTCGAACGTAAGCCCAGTCCTTGCATAGACGGCTTCCTGCACCTCGGTTTTTGATGTAGCGACTTTCACCAGATTCCCCGAGTGGATAGCGAGCAGTGTTCGCTTTGCTTCCTGGATAGGTCCATCGGCTTTGTCGCGAGAACGGCGTGCATCCCAGCGGGCACGATAGCGCTGCCCGTCGTTACCGAGAAAATCCGCTTCGGCATGACCCTTTCCAGCGCCGCGGCGGAGAATGGTGCTGCCGTCCAGGATACGCACCTTGCCGCCCGGGTCTGGCGAGGTGTCGCTCTGCTGTTCCGCAAAGCGCGGGTAGCGGCCGTAGAGCGCTAGGCACAACGCGTCAAGAATGGTGGACTTTCCTGAACCTGTGTCCCCGGTGATAGCAAACAGACCGGTACCTACCAGTGGTTCGGTTTCGAAATCCAAAGTAAAAGGCTGGCCGAGAGATGCCAGATTCTCACCGCGTATGGCAAGTATTCTCATCGTTCCTGTGCCTCACTGTAGGCACGGTGGAAGATCTCCAGA
>CALMVK010000077.1:0-961 GCA_937873145.1 uncultured Granulicella sp.
TGGAATTCAAATGCGCCAAGACAACCAGGGCTGCAACCTCCACGTGAACATCGATCGTAATTCTGGCAAGAATGGCCAACCTGTGACCGGTGATGTTCACTATGATGCTCTTAATCCAAATCCATACTCCAATCCCGGCACCGCTCTAGTTACTGGACCGATTCATGGAGTGGAGGCAGTAATAGATATTGGAATGACGAAAGCTGGAATGACGGGCACAGTAGGAGACAGAGTATGTCCGAGCCGTTGAGAAACTACGACACAGCCACCTTTTATGACGTGCCCCTGGGAATACGCTTCAGTAGTATCCTCCTTGTGCTCGTAGCACTTGGAATAGGTCTCTGTGCCTTGTTTTGCTGGATAGCATTAGCGGCCTTGTCGCTTAACCACGGACGAAGCTGGACTGGTCTCTATTTAGGAGTTGCGGGCGGTGTTGGGCTGACCGCCTCACTCGTTTGCTTCCGTGCAGCCGCAGCCTTGCGAAGTGAACTACGCTGGGGAGCAAACGTGGCTACAGTCTTCGGTGGGATCACGGTTCTGTCCGGCAGCATACTAGTTATCGATTTTTTCCATGCTGGTCTGCCTAGTGCGGATGAATATTTCCTTTATCCCGTTGCACCGATCATCCTGTTAATTGGCGTCTGGCTCTGCATTTATCTGAATGTGCCTTACGTGAGGTCGCGGTTCAACCAGCATTGACCTCGATGGAGGATCCCTGCTTACCTATACTGTAGCTTGAACCGCAATGTGGCGTAAGGTTTTGGGGATTATTTGGCGTACAGCATTCGCTCAAGTCGCCTGCTTACAGACTGTTCACGCCGTAATTTCTCATTGAAGGTGACATAAGCTTGCTGAGGTGCTGTCGAGCAGCTCGAGCGCTGGCGCCGAAGGCCTGCTTACGCCACAGATCGCCAAATATTTGCGCCACAGGATGTTCAAAGCTATAGCCGCGGGGAGGGGC
>CALMVK010000077.1:971-2445 GCA_937873145.1 uncultured Granulicella sp.
AATGCCGCCACAAGCTTAAGCATTCGAGTTAGGCCCGTCCTTGGCTCGTTTCAAGCTCGTGCTTAGCGAGCGTCGCCTTTAAAATCATCCCATGATGGACGAGCGAGCCGTTTTGATCCGGATGAGATAAGGGCTGTTTGCCAGACAAATCTTGCCGCCGGGCTTCGGGTCATTGCCGATGCGCTCGACGCTGGAGAACTAACAGGAACGCTATACGGAGTCACGGGGAATGGCTTTGTGAGCTGGCGAGACACCAGGGCGCATGTCATCCTGAGCGTCGATTTGGCAGCTGAGGTGTTTTGTTGGCAATCGGGGGAGAAACTATCTTTGCCGCCTAGAGAACGGCTAGCAACTCCCCCGTAGACACGCCGGATGATTTCTGAATTGTGCGAGTTCAACGAGAGGGAAATGGAGCCGCTGGCGCGAGCTCTGCGGGGGCGCCTCCGCCGCTGGGCTGCATTCCGACGTGCGTGGGCATCGGACCCACGAAGACGCTGGCGAAGGTAGCCAACTTCGTCGCCCCGACGGCCGGGATACGGCGAGGTCTGCGACCTGCGTTCCAGCCGGGTGCGGGCGGAGCTGCTGCCCACGGTTCCGGTTGAACAGGTCTGGGGATCCTAATGGAAAGGGGGGCGGCCTGCCTGCTTATAATGAGAACAACGTGAGATGGTCGCGACCAAAAGCGCCGGGGTGGCTGAAGAAATCATATTTTTGGGAGGTAACCAAGACCGGATGCGGCGAGGTTGCCGTGCTCGTCTTGGTGTTTCCTCTTTTAGACTGGTTCATCGAGGCCTCCGAGGTTCATCAAAGAACGATAGAGTTCAAGTTGGTGCGTTGGTCGCCATTGGCGGCGGTTGTCTTTTTCGTTGGGGCGATTGTGGCGGCATGGCTTGAAGAATTATTCAAGCCCGAAGGGAGGCATTAATGGCATTTGCATACATATCTCTGGGATTGCCGCATCGGTGATAGCTATGCTGATGGTGTGGGTAATCACCGACGAAGATGTAAAGAACCTGCGGCAAGATAAACGACAGTTTGATCGGGTCGCCCAGGCCACGGGGCGACCGTTAGCGATAGTGCCGAAGGTGTCAAAGGCTAGCTCCGAAGGTCAGGACAACAACCTTTATCCGAGAGGACAGTACGGTGCGTAAGCCAAAGATCGTACTGGCGAGGGTACTGGCATACATCTCGATCCAAGAGGTCGTTCTCGGAACTGTTTTTGCGCCAGACCTGCTGGATTCCATCCGCGAGAAATATAGGTTTCAGCAGTTTCCGGTAAAAGTGGAGGACATGAAGGTCAAGGACGGCATCAATTTCCTTGATGGAATGGCCGGCAAAACGGCTATCGAACGTTTTGTTATTTGGGACCACACCCTCGTTCTGGAAACAAGGGTGAGCACGGACGCCAGCAAAGAGGTGCTTGAATCTTTGCTGGCGTGGGCCGCTGCCAAGTTCGGTTTGACCTATCAAGCAG
>CALMVK010000078.1 GCA_937873145.1 uncultured Granulicella sp.
TTCTATAACGGCGTAGGAGGTTGGTCTAGGTTGGTGGCCATATATAACCTCTAACATCGACCGCCAAACCTGCTGCTTCTCCGACACGGTCTGCCCGAGCGCTTTGTTTCCGGGTATTGAAACCATCACCACGGCCAGCAAGACCAGAATCATCCTTAACATCAACTACCTCAATGCTTGAAGCCGAAAAGGTGTGGCAGAACTTCTATGAAGGCGTGCCCAAGAAAATTCACCACATCTTGGTAGGGATTGAA
Organism: uncultured Granulicella sp.; assembly: GCA_937873145.1. Taxonomy (GTDB): domain Bacteria; phylum Acidobacteriota; class Terriglobia; order Terriglobales; family Acidobacteriaceae; genus Edaphobacter. The sequence continues at coordinate 255 of CALMVK010000078.1, forward strand.
CTGATCCACATCGATGTGGAAGTTTCCAGAGTTCACACTTCCCACGATCTGCATACTGCCATCACCATAGGTGCCTGTGAAGGACCTACAGTCGACCATGCCTCCCAAACCGGCGGCCTCGTCGGTGTGAAATCCGTATAGAACACCACACGCCTCATTCGAGTTCTGTTGAACGGTTGTCAAGAATTGAGAGGCATCCGACGGAGACATCGAGCACTCATATCCACCAGGCGTCCAGGTGCAAGAAGCTAGCACGCTGGAATAACCTGCTGCAGTAATTTCATTCGTCACTTTTGTTTGAAAGTCGGAGGATGTCTGCCCTTGTGCAGAGGCGGTGGTAACCTGATCCGTCTCATCCTCAAAATCTGCTTCAAACGAAGAATCCAAAGGAGCAGCCGCGTCTGCGGTGTCCGACAGAGACGTCCATGCCGAGTAGTCACTAGCGCTATCGTCTACACCAGGGTCACTCGTATCGAAGAAGGAATCATCTTCCGTACGATATTCTTCGCCATTGTCCAGGACGTACGTATTATCCCAGCACTCCTGCGCGGAAACTGGGATCTCGATCGCATTGTTCACCGCCTTCAGGTAATCCGCCAGGCTAGAGCTAGCCGTCGATGGCGAGGCATCAGACGTGTTGGAAGGCCGAAAGCTCCGTTCCAGCATCAGTGAGGGCCGCGTCGTCTTCCAGTCCTCAGACACGAAAGCGTCTGAGAGGCGCCGGTAGCGGTGACCTTTCGAATTCCGCAGAAAGACCGCAGCCGCATACTCTTTCGCATTCTCATGCTTTTGGATGGCCGTCGCGAAGACACGACCGTCTCCCTGCCGAGCAATAATGCTGCTCCTAACACCCTTTGCGGTCGTAAGGTCCGTTACCTCCGAAGTTCCATCATTGCCATAGAAGCGGTGCACGTAAGACTTCTTGGCGCTGTTCGACTCCGTCATGAGACGGTTCGCGGCATCAAAGGTGTACTCTATCGAATCGCCGGAGGCATTCGTGGCTGAACTCACCAGACCGTTATCGTACTGGTAGGTGTTCCGCGAGACGCGGTTACCTATTTTCGTTCGCGTAACGAAGGCCATTGTGTTACGCTCTTGATGATCTGAAAACGAATCTGTGAAATCCCACTCGACTACCGGACGAGAATCCTTCTGCATGCTGGCCTTCGTACCCGTGATGTTGTATGTAATCGACGTCACGGAGTGAGCACGATTTGCGCCAATGCAACCCTGACATGTCTCCATAATTCCTGTAGGCTTTGCGAGAAGACGTTGAGGATTTGAGTCCAAGTGATCGAGGTGGTGAACAACTTTCTTTTGCTCGACTAGGGCAGCTTGATCATAGGTAAAGTCAGTCGTACGAATGATCTGTGGCGTCGTCACCGTCAAGCGCTGCACCATGTTTCCGACAGAGAGTGAATCGTACGTTTCGCTGTCGACGTACGTTAGCTCCTGTTTAACGATTTGCTTGCCGTTCGGAGCTACCTCAGTGTAGCTCGTCTCGTGGCCGCGCTGATCAAATTGAATGATGGTGTTATGAAGAGGTTTTCCTTGAGATCTAGCGCTGCCCACAATACTCTGCTTGTATGTCTGCGTTACACCATTGAGAACGGCCTGTGCCCATGTCGTTTTGTCGGTAGCGGTAGAGGAGCGCACCGAGGCACGCGCCGCTCGTTCTGTTTGCTCAAGCACCAAACCCTTTTCCCACCCGGATGCGCCAAATGTAGCGAAGGTGCTATGCCCGTCTTCCCATACAATAGAGCCCTCTCCATCGAGACTGGGCGAAGTAACTTTCGCACTCACAACTACGCTCCCTTGAGGGTTTGTGTAGCTGTTTGTGCGGGAGACTAGACGCGGAACCTGCCCGTATTCACCTGACCATGCGCTGTAACTCATACCCACACTATGTAATGTGGCTCCATTTGGAGCTAACGCCGTAATTGTCGTGATCTCGCCGGAAGCGTCGTAGCTGAACATGATGGATCCGCCATCAGGTTTCGTCACGTTGGTCAAGCCCGCGAATACCACCGGCCTTGCAGCGCCCTCGCGGGAATTCTCCATGACTGGTAGCGATTGCTGTTGCGCATAGCTGAATCCTGCTATTGTGGTCGTTTTTTCTCCAGACACCTTTGCGATCGTCACAAGGTGAGACGTTCCGTCATAACTGAACACGATCAACCGGCCGAGAGTATCCTCGATAGTCTCGACCTGACCGGAGGTCTTATAGGTAACTGATATGTAGTTGCCAGCGAGATCAATGATGCGAACCGGCAACCAGCGATGGCCTATCTTCTTTAACTCCAGCAGTTCACCGTTGACCCTGTGAAGGACGGCACCGGATGTTGTCAGATCGAGAGAGTAGCCCGAAGTGTTCGTTGAAATGTATTTCCCGTTTGCTCCCTTCTGGAGTTGGATCACGGAGCCCTGTTCATCGATTAGAGCGAGATCACTGCTTCCCACGACGGTGCTCACTTCCGGTAAGCCCAAGTGAAAGCCGACTGACGGTTCACTGCTTGGCGCAAGCAGATAAAGCGCGTCGCTATCATGCGAGTAGATCAGGCTGTTATAGGACAACGTCAACTTTAAGGGAAGACCACGGCCCGGAAGATCGATGAGGTCGAGGCTCCAGTGCGCGTTGCCCGTGTAGAGATTTGTTTCCGCACTGTCGATCAGCGACTGGGGATTGAGTGAGAAGGTCCGCAGCGCTTCAGCCATGGGCTTTTGTGCACAACCAGGGCAGTTGCTCCCGTTTACGGCGCCATTGCTGACAATGGCGTTACTTCGTACGAAAGAAACCGAAGGAACACCAGAAACGAGAGCTGTTCCAACGGCGATCTCGGACTGCCTCAACTCACGGCGAATTGGTCCGTAAGTTTGTGCCGCACCGTGCACGGCAGATGGATACCGTGCGGCCAGCAGGAGGAACCCAATAAAGGTCAGGGGGAGGAAACAAAGAGCAACGAGCTGCAACGTTTTCTTTCGCACGGTAAATTCTCCACGGCGCAGACAATCAGCTTAGGGATATCTATTCGCCAGGGCAAGCGCAGCTATTGCAGCTGGGCCCCGTCGATACATCACAGGAAGCGCAGGAAGCGCAGGAGACGCAGCTGCCTCCACAACCGCCGCAGTTAGAGCAGTTATCGCAGCTAACACAGCTTCCGCAACTCCCGTAACAACAGCTCTCGCACTCAGGCTGAGGACGGCCGCCGTTCTGAAACTGAGTTCGTTGTGGCGATGCGGGGTCCATCTCTCGACTCAGTAATAACTCACGCTTTCTGGACGGAGCACTACTCTCGAACGAGGTCTGCGGCTCCCTTAGTAGAACCGTGATTGATCGCCTGGTGCTTGCGCTGGGTGAGCGGGATGGAGAGAGCGACACAGCATTACGTAGCAATGCTCCGCAAACCCAAATGAAGGCACTTAAACGGCGTACACCTTTGCTTATGACAGGCATTCGGACCCCTCAGCGTAAAGGACTAGAATGTACAGAAGCTTAGTTTGAACACACTCACTTCAAAGTGACGTCGTACCAGATTGGAAACGGTTTGCTGCTTACGGTTTACTGTCTATCATTTCGCAGAGTGGATTGCCGCTGACAGCAACCAAACACGCCTGAATTGAAATATGGATAGCACACTCCAGGCAGTAGTACAACACAATTTTTCTTTTTTCAATAACGCGCATCAAGATACTTGGCTTAAGCACTGAAACGTCTCCGTGGTCACTCAATTTGCATTTTTCCAAATCCGCAGTTTCCTAGCTCTCGCACGACGTTTTGGATGCCCGGGATTTTTCGATAAACCTCTAAAGACGCAAACTTATTTTCAGTTGGGCTCAAGAGCGTGTGTGCCTCCAGCTGTATCGCAGGTATGTCACTCAGCGGTATCTCCAGAAACACTAGTATCCTCGCTAGTTCATTGTTTGCTGCATCGGTACTGCACTCAAAAAGATGCTCGTAGGTTGTCCCTATGAATCGGTCTTTGCAGTATCGTTCCAACTCTTCTGCACACCTCTGCTCATACGAACGATCGGCTTCCAGCTGGCTTCGCATCCGCCCCGGATCAATCTCCGGCAAATTGCTCATTGAAAGGTGGTGAAGAAAATTTTCCTTCGAGCCCATCCAAAACCGAGTCTGCCTGCAGAGCCAATGCGACACGGCTCTTTGCAGAAGATTGCCCCGACGAAGATGAATGACCTTGCGGCCTGGCGCACACAACAATCTGAAGTTAAGTTCCGTGTTCAAAAAGGGAAAACCAGACGGTTCGCACACATGTTTAATACCCGGCCAGCGATGTGACAGCAAACCGAGCATCGCCGCTAAACCCGGACCTGTCTGCGACAGAGATGCATATTGCCCTTGGTAGCGAGTTGGATGGAAGGGCTCAATGCAGCACTTTCTTTCCGGATGAAGGGATAGAACCCGTGCAAGGGTGGTGCTCCCGGTCCGTGGAAGTGAGAAAATAGTGTAGTTCACGATGATTGAGCTATGCCTTGCTGCTGCTCTCGATATCCACAGATGAATGCCAGGCAGCTTAATTCGGCGTAAGCTTTCAGCTTGAGAATCCTCGTTGCGGAAGAACGGACAATCCCGGCGACAAGACAACCATCCCAACCCTGTCGAAGCGTCTCAAACCACAGCGCATTACCCAAAGCCCCTGCCTCAATAAACACCGCTTGATGATTGATACGATTTTGGAGATCGGGACGGTGTGCATGGATCCAGATGACAGCCGCTGGTGATCCTACGGTGTTGATGAAGAGTTCATTAATAAGCGCGGCATCCACTCGCAAGTTAGGTTCAGCTTCAAAAGCCACTTTGAGGCTCCGTGTTTTTCGATCCCAGCAATAGACACCAGGATGCAAACTTTGAACACGATGTGCCAGGACACGAAGTCCCAGGCTTCCTGGAGGCAAAAGCCCGGCAGGCATGAACCGCTCGGCTGTGTTGATTGCAGCGGACAAAGCAGTCTCGAAAGATCCTCTTTCTATCGCACGCTCAGAAAAACTTCGACATGAAGAACGCCGGCTGATGATTTCGAAAGCGTTGGTCGGATCGGCAAACCCCTTCCAAGTTCTCAGCAGTCTTGAAAGGAAGTGCTCCTTAGGTTTTTCCAGCCACGTGTGCAGATCAATTGATCTGCCTAACGACAGCAACGCGTCCAGATTGCCCTCCCGCCTTTTGGGCGATGAATCGAGGTATTCGAAGACACGTTTCAACTCTTCCCTCCGCGCTGGTCGCATCCTGGGTAGCAGCTGACTTGAGTTTCCGACACGAATCGACAGACAGCTCAGTGAAGGGTCTGCACAAACCGAGTAGAAATAGCGGAAACATTCTGGAGATACTTCCGTAGTACGGGAGGCCGTGAGCTTCAACTCTGAAATGAGCTGCAGACACTGCACAAAGGTCACACCTAGGTCGAAATGCAGCAGACGGTAGCTGAAGTCTCGATACTTGAAAGTTAACCGCGTTGAGTTTCCCGAGAATGTGATCACGACAAACGGACCTTCCGGGAGCTCTTCAAACAGCGTCTCCCATCTATGTAACTGTCGCAGTTCATGATTTTGTGCCACATAAAGGTATGTTCCCGACGGGACTCCTTCGATTCCTCCAATGAGTAGGTAGAGTTCTGTAGACCCTAAGTTGCCAGCACTGGGAGCCCATCGTTTCCCCCCGCCATGACTACCGACCTCTTTGAATCCACCAGTCCCCCCAAGCAGAGCTGAGAGGCTTTGCAGGTTCAGGTTTTCAGATACAGCAGCTGCATCAAACGGAAGTGGAATACGGCAATGGTAGTCTGACACTTCCGATAAAGCAGATTGAACCGCTTGCTCGCCTGCCGTTACCTCTGAAAGTCCGTCCGCCGAAAAAGCAACGCTCTCCTCAAAGCGGAGAAAAGACTTCGCTTCATCCGAAACCTCTGCAGAGAATGCCGCACTCCATTCCCCGCACAGATCTGATGAGGCCAGCTCATGCCAACTCACGCGACCTGACTGTAAATTAATCTTTTGAAAGGAACGATAAAGCTGACCATCTTCGAACCCGCTCAAGATATCGACGATTTTCGCTACGAGTCGCGCGCTCCACACC
>CALMVK010000079.1 GCA_937873145.1 uncultured Granulicella sp.
TCAACGGTAGGGTAAGGACTTGCCCCAGGCGTTGCGAAGATTGCCACTTACGCCAGAGCCTCTACGCGAGGCGGACGGCCAGGCCCGCGCTTCTCTTCAGCAAACAGCCAAGGACGGGCTACACGAGCCTTTGCCTCGTCAATGATGTCACCGTTAGGACAGAACGCAACGCCAACACGTACGGGAACCCCACATGCTGGGCATGCGGACATTTGCACTGTCTTCGCTGCCCACGGTTCGCTCGCCGCAATGCCAAGCTCCTTAGCAGCCATCCGGTGCTGTTCTGCAATGTTTGAGACCATGCGTCCGTTTGTCAGAGCGACCATTCCATTATTGATGGAATAGAACCCTCGCGCTTCATTCACCAACTCGTTGCATCGCTCGTGAAAATGGTCCGTCGCCGATTCAATTTCTCTTTCCGTAGGAACGGAATTGCTCGTCATAAAGCATCCCCAACGCACGAGGTTCTGATCGGGCTTGCAAAAGGGAGCCAACCCAAGGATGCGACTCGCAACATCTTCGCCGTCTTCCTGAATTCGAGAGAACTCATTCGTGCATATGCCGGTAGTGCGCTTGAACTCTTCGCCAAATACCGTACCCGGAATCTTCAATGCGGGTGAAACCTCTGCACCTTCAGCCCGGGCGGGAACGATATACCAACGCGAAGACGCCTGGATGCGATGCTCGCGTGGAGCCACGTTGAAAATGTATACGCAATCCCTTTCGGCGTCGATAAGCTGCTTTGGAGTCAAAGGAGCAAGTCCTTGTGCCATTACTGGTGCTTCTGGATTCCAACGTGCCATCTTTTTCTCCTAAACCGCGCTTTTTGCTTCGTCAAGCGTTTCATGAAACAACGCCTCAAACTTCTTGTCGTTCTCTTCTTCTTTCTTTTCCTCTGCGACTTCAACTTCTACCTTGCGATCTTCATCCGTGGTGTGCGTCATGCGGTAAATGTGCGCTTTGATCTCTTGACGCAAGAAAACTTCATCAACTTGCTTCTTGAAAAAGATACCAGCGAATTCGTACTCGCCCTCATGGGAATACGGCTCAATTATTGGATCAGGCTTTGACTGAGCAAGCTGAGACTCGACCGAATTGCGCATTTCTGCAGAAAGGGTATCCAGAAAGCGGTTTATCTCCCTCTGCTGATCTGGGGAGTATTGCTGAAGTTCAGGTGCGGTTTTTTGCAGAGCATTCCACATCTCCGCAGACATACCGTAATACATGGCTGCTGACAACCACTTTTCTAGCACCCACTTGCCGCGTAGGTCAGATTCCGCACCATGCTGATACTTATCCGTGACGAGCTTATTATTGCCACGGTACGCGACAGATTTGCGCGAGTCGGCCCACACCACCCGATAAACATCTGCCCCGGTGGGTGTGGTGCCGAACTCGCTTAGTTTTACGGGATGCACCCGTATTTCAGATAGTGGCTGCATCCGCCGTTTTCTCTACTTCAGCAGACACGCCGGAATCGTCCTTATCCTTTTGCGCCTGCTTGTAATGATCGGCTGAACCAATTTCACCGTCCGCACCTTCCGCCGTCTTCTCAAACACTCCCGAAGAAGCAAACCCTTCGTTAGGTTCAGAAGTTTCCGCAGGAGCATCCAGCGAAGAGGCGTACAGATCAGCATGACGCTTCTCGACGAACTTGTATCCATTGATGAAATACACGCCGTCCTTGACCGATACTTCCTGCTTGCCCTTCTTGTAGGTGCTGTCCGCATCGCCGTCCAGATCAGCTTTGACGCCACCGGGGACAGGCGGCTGGGCTTCACTAATAAGCGTGGTGCCGAAAACGCGTGCATGCTCAGCGTCACCCAAAAGAAAAGCGACAACGGCGCGGGCAAACTGAGTGCCTAACTTCTCTTCAAAAGATGCATAGGTAGCAACTCCAAAACGCTTCAGCAGATCGCCATGAGTTTTGGTTTTGGTGGTGTAGCTGTTAGGGTCGTAACCGAGAGCCTGACCCAAACGAACAGTGTCAGGTACATCGATCTTCTTTTGTGCCGCTTCCGGCGAATTATCCTGAGTGCTTTCAGCCATTTCAATCTCCTTTGAAAATACTGCGGGAATCTAACAAACTCCCGCAGTTAGGGGTTAGGAATAAGAAGCGGGAAGAGTGAGGTTATACATCACAACATTCTTCTTCGGATTGTCGCAACCCAAGTTTCCTACCCACGTCAGATACTTCAGGAAGGAGGTGGCAACACCGCCATCAGAGCCGTACACCTGAAACGTTTCCGTAGGTCCAACAGAATAGTAGTCGATATCCTGAACCAAGGTAACGAACATGCTGCTCAAATCGAGCATGCGCATGGTTGAGGCATTCAGCTTACGGCTACGAACCATCGCCACCGATCCAATGGTGTCAATTTGAACCGCAGGCAACGTGTCACGAGCGCCGACGTTTCCCGGACTCGTCTGCTGCTGCGTCACGTTTAGTCCGGTATTCTCCCAAGCGGCCATCTGCGCCGTGTTTACGGCGATGACGTAGCGCGAACGATCTTCCTGGGGGTTGATGTTGGAGTAATTCACAAGCTGATTCATCATCAGACGAGCCAAAGCGGGAGTTACAGCAACATTCCCAGCATTCACGGCAGGCGTCACAAAATCGCCAGGGAAGCTCGCGGTAGTAACACCCATGTAGTTAGCAGGAAGAGTCGTTGGAACCAACGCTTCAAGCCCGTTGATATCTCCACCAGCCACCGCAGCGCCCTGATTGGACTTGCGGAAGGTAATGTAGGTGTTCGCCGCCGGTGCAGTACCGGTATATGTGACATACAACAGGTGCTGTCCCATATCGATACCGGAGACAGTGATCTGTCCGGTAATCGTGGTGCCAGGACCACCGTTGTAGTAGTCGTAGATGTTCTTGCGGAAACGCTCTGGACGGTCCACAGTCACCGTACCAGTTCCAACCGCAGTCACAATGCCGATAGTTCCGGCATTATCGCTGCACAAAAGCGAATCGATATCATGCTTCACCGCGTCCATGTTGTACTTGAGGACGAGCTGAGCATAATTCTCAACCGCTTTGGCGCTGGTATCGGTTCCCATCTCAGCAGCGGCGGTCCACTGCCAAGCCCAAGACTTGCCGATAACACCGATAGCGCCGTAGGTGGTGTTTATCCCAGATCCCAAGCCCATCGAATCGCCGTCAAACGTTGTGCCTTGTCCTTGTCCGCCGCCGTCAAGAATGAACGGAATACGGTCTGGGCGATAGGACCGCATTTCACTGTCGGCACGCTTTTTGACAAGGCTATAGATGTCGCTGTCGTAAACCATGAACTCAGGAAGCTTCTTACGTACATGCTCCAGTTCAAGTGCTGCGGCTGATGCTAGATTTCCGATTGGCATACAATTTTCCTCAATGTGATCTCACTCGGCTCCCGTTTGCCTTGCGGCCAGCTTGGGGTCTGCTGCGTTTTGGCTAAATGGCTTATTCTTCAATCACAAAGAGCTGCTTCCGTCTTTGACTTGCGTCCAGGGTGTACGCTCCCTGCCAAACTCGCTCAATGGTGGTACGGTAATTCGCCTGCTTAGCTATGCCAAATCCGCTTGAAAGGGTCTGTCGTTTCTTTTTGTGCAGACGAAGCGGTTCGGGTAGCTGCTACAGGTTTTTGTGCTACGGGTGCAGGCGTATTGCCGAAGATAGAATTACCAACCTTCGGAGCAATGTCTTTGAGGG
>CALMVK010000080.1 GCA_937873145.1 uncultured Granulicella sp.
GGGTGCGGGGCTGGCGGGTTGGCGTCTCGGCAGCGGGTGAGCTTGCGGGAGCGGGACTGGATTCGGGGCTGGAGTCGGCGGGAGCAGTGGCCGGCAGCGCGTCCGGTGTAGGCCGCTGCGGCTGGGGCGTTGCAGGCGGAGCACCGGGATTGGTTCCGGGAGGCGTGTCGGGAGCTCCTGGCGTGGACTGCTGGCGGAAGAGCTCGGTGAACTGATCTTCGCGGAAGGTGGGGACGTGCGGCACCAGATCGACGCGGGCCAGTTGCGGGGTTTCACTGCGCTGCGAGGTATCAAAGAGGATGTACTTGCCATCCGGAGACCAGGCGATGCGCGTAGCCGTTTCTCCATTGGCAAGGAAGGTCAGTGGACGCGCCTGCGTACTGCCCGCTGCGGAGATGGCATGGAGATTGCTGAATCCGTTGGCGCCCGTAGGCACGAAGACGACCCACTGCGAATCGGGCGACCAGGCGGTGATGCCGTTGTCGATCTCTCCGCGCGCGAGGATGCGATCCTCGAGCGGGTCGAGCGTGAGGACGTGGAGTTCCTTGCGATTGCGAACGAAGGAGAGACTTTTTCCGTCGGGCGACCAGGTTGGGTCGACGTCGAGGTCAGTTCCCTGGGTGAGAGGGCGCTCGGCTTGTTTGCTGAAATCGTACAGGTAAAGGCTGGAGCCGTGGTCGCGCTCGGAGCGGAAGACCAGTTTGGTCGAGTCGGGCGACCAAGCTGGCGTACTTTCGGCGGCGTCGGTGCGGGTTAGGCGTTGCGCTTCCCCGCCCTCTTTGGTGCCGGCGGCGAAGATCTCGCCGTGGTCGACGACGGCAAGTTTGTTGCCGTCCGGCGCAACGGCGAGGTCTTGCCAATGCGTGAGCGGCAGGTGCGTGACGCTGTCGGCGCTGGGTGCTCCGCGCAGAGTGATAGGCAATTGGCTGGCGTTGCCGCTGTGTGTGTCGAGCTTCCAGATGGCAAATTGACGCTCAAAGACGATCGACTTGCCATCGTAGGAGATGGTTGGCCACAGGCAACGACCGCTGGTGAAATGGGTGACCTGTCGCTCGGCCCCGCTGGCGGCGTTCGCGCTCCAGATGTTTTCCGAGCCACTTTTATCCGACATATAGAAGAGCGTTTGGCCGTCCGGCGACCACATCGGCCAGGCACGCTTGGCGTCGGCGGGCAGGATGCGGCGATAGCCGGGCTGGGTGCGCGAAGGAGCGGTCAGCGGCATCATCCAGAGTTCGGTCTCGTCGATGTGGGCGTGGCCGTTGCGCCACCACTGCGTGGACGAGATGCCCTTGGCAAGGAGCGCGACCTGGGTTCCGTCGGGGGAGGGCGCGGATTCGAACTCGCTGAGATAGCGCTCGCGGGAGACTTCGAGCGGTGTACCTCCGGTGGCGCGCACGCGGAGGATGTCACTTTGGCCGGGGACGTCGGTGGTGGAGGAGGTGAAGTAGATCCACTGTCCGTCGCGCGACCAACCGTCGAGATTGCTGAGGGAGTCGGAGGAGGTAAGGCGGGCGAGCTCGCCGGTGGCGAGGGTGAGAATATAGATGTCGCCGAGGCCGGTGCGGGTGGAGATGAAAGCGAGCCTGGTGCCGTCAGGCGAGTAGAGCGGGCGCGCATCGTCGGCGGCATTTGCGATCAGCAGGCGCGCTTCCCCTCCGGCGGCGGGCGCGGTCCAGATGTCGCCTCCGGAGGCGAAGGCGATCTCTTTGCCGTCGGGGGAGAGGGCCGGCGTTTGGAGCGAGGGCCTGGAGGTTTGCGCGAATGCAGACAGGGACGAGGCGAGGATCAGGAGCAGAGACGGAAGCGCAAAAGGGCGCACGGTTCACCTCGATGGGAAAGCTTCTGGCAGGATGCTCCAGTATACGAATGAAGGCGGGGATGGGACGCATGAAGCGGTTGCGCCACGCGGCGACCTGATTTGCTCAAGAGGCAATGGAGCGGGGTTGCAGATCTGAACTGGTCTTCGCTTTACGCGGCGAGATTAGGGCTCGGACGAGGGCGGAGAGCGCGCAGAGGACGATGCCGCCCGAGGTGTCGATGAGGACGTCGGAGAGTTTGCCGGTGCGGCTGGGGAGGAAGGTTTGGTGGAACTCGTCGGAGCCGGCGATGAGCATGGTGGAGGCGACGGCGTAGACGTTGGCGGTGACGAGCCAGGATTGCACGGTGAGATCGAGGCGACGGCCGAGGATCAGCAGCCAGGCGCGCAGGAAGGTAAGGCAGACGAAGGCGTATCCGACGAAGTGGCCGCATTTGCGGGCGACGTGGTGGTACCAGGCCCAGTGGGGGTCGGAGATGGGACCGGACCAGCGCTCGACGATGGGGCGGAGCCAGCTGCTGGTGTTGGCGGCGGAGAAGGTGGGGGTGGACTCGATGGCGATGATGAGGAGGGCGAAGGCGACGGGGAGCCAAATCCAGATCTGACGCCAGCCGCGGGTGAGTGCGCGGAGGCGGTTGGGGTCGGGTTTGGTGAGGAAGACGGAGGGCATGGGGTGTGGTGCGGAGGGGTAAGAG
>CALMVK010000081.1 GCA_937873145.1 uncultured Granulicella sp.
GCCGATCCGTTCGCTGCCATCGAGAAGATTGTCTCCTGGGTAGATTTCGCGCGGACGGTCTCGGAAGCGGAACAGTTGGCGCAGCCCGAAGACTTCGATTTCCTCGGCCTCATCTCCAATGGCTTCCCGCAGATGCGCCGCTACACGCCTGCCATGCTCGACATCTTTGAGTTTCGCGCGGCTCCCGCAGCTCGGCCGCTGCTGGAGGTGGTCGACATCCTGCGTGCTATGAATCGGGACAAGAGCCGCTCTGTTCCTCAAAACGCGCCTCTGGAGTGGATCAACCAGCGCTGGCGGCCGTATGTGGTTACGGACGATGGGATAGACCGTCGCTTTTACGAGCTGTGCGCGCTTACGGAGCTGAAGAACCGTCTCCGTTCGGGCGATGTCTGGGTGACGGGCAGCCGCCAATTCAAGGACTTCGATGCGTATCTTCTTGAGCCTTCGCGCTTCACTGAACTGCGGGCGCAACAGAGCCTGTCGCTGCCGGTCGAGCAAGAGGGTGACGCTTATGTGGCGGGAAGGGCCGCGTTACTCAAACAGTCTCTCGATGAAGTGGACGGCATGGCCGCACGCGGCAAACTACCTGATGCGGCGGTTAGCGAGAGCGGGCTGAAGATAACGCCTCTCGCCAACGCTGTGCCCGAAGAAGCGAGTATGCTGATGCGCCGAGCATACGCTCTGCTTCCGCACATCAAGATCACCGACCTGCTCCTAGAGGTTGATCGCTGGACAGGGTTCAGCAAGCACTTCACTCATCTGAAGACGGGCGAGCCGGCAAAAGATCAGATCTTGCTGTTCACCGCGATACTCGCGGACGGCATCAATCTCGGCATCTCCAAGATGGCCGAAGCCTGTCCCGGCACGACAGCGCGAAAGCTCGATTGGCTCGCATCGCTACACATCCGGGATGAGGCGTACACGAAAGCTCTTAACCATCATCATCGTTACTCATTCTCGCAACACTGGGGCGAGGGTTCCACGTCATCCTCCGATGGACAGCGCTTCCGCGCCAGTGGGCGCGGAGAACAGACCGGGCAGGTGAACCTGCGCTACGGGAACGAACCCGGTGTCCTCTTCTACACTCACATCTCCGACCAGTACACGCCCCTTCTATACCAAGGTGATCGCCGCGAATGCTCGCGATGCCACGCATGTTATCGACGGCCTGTTCTACCATGAGTCCGATCTGCGGATCGGGGAGCATTACACCGACACCGCCGGCTTCACCGATCATGTCTTCGCACTTTGTCACTTGTTGGGCTTTCGATTTGCGCCGCGTATTCGCGATCTCGCCGACAAGCGACTTTACGTGCCGGGCAAAGAGCGCGACCACCCAACGCTTGCTCCGCTGATCGGTGGCAAGCTCAATCTGAAGCTGGTCCGAACGCAATGGGACGAAATCTTGCGATTGGCGGCGTCCATTCGCCACGGCACAGTCACGGCGTCCCTCATCATCCGCAAGCTCGCCAGCTACCCGCGCCAGAACAGGCTCCACACCGCGCTTCGCGAAGTCGGCCGCATGGAGCGTTCGCTCTTCATGCTGGAGTGGATGAAAGACCCCGAGCTCCGCAGGCGTGTCCAGGTTGGCCTTAACAAAGGCGAAGCCAGAAACGCTCTCGCGCGTGCCGTCTTCTTCAATCGCCAAGGCGACCTGCGCGACCGAAGCTTCGAAAACCAGCGCTATCGCGCCAGCGGACTGAATCTGATCGTCGCAGCCATCACACTCTGGAATACCGTGTATCTGGAACGCGCCGTTGCCGCCTTGCGTGAGCACGGCATCACTGTCAACATGAATCTCTGGCCAACCTCTCCCCCATCGGCTGGGAGCACATCAATTTGACCGGTGATTATACCTGGCAGGCCGCAGGACGCCTCCGCAAAGGCGCCTTTAGGCCTCTACGGCCTTCGCAGCCTCAAACGAGTGTGATCCAAATTCCTTAGCGTACGATTTTTAACGTTTGGTGTAGGGACCCCAAGTTGACGGTAAGTGCTGAGGTCAACGGTGTCGTTGATGGTTGCTGTCGACTGTGCGTCCTCCTGCTTATCCCTAGCAGAATTACCGACGCCGCACTCGGATAGGCACACAGCCCAATCCTTGACCGAACGCTCCGCTACGTCGGGCTAAGCAGGGGGTTCCGAATCCGTCAGTACCATACAACTTATCAGCCATAGGCACGTTACTTATCACTTGAGATAACAGCTTGACGCTACATCGCCTTTCACATGCGGGGCGACGGGGCGATCCGGCTGCCTTGAGGAGTGAAATGTCGACCGTCCTCGCAGGAAATGGAACACAGGATTTAACAGAGGAACTTCGTGCCAAGAGTGTCCTGCCTGCTGAAACAGCGCAGACCAATCGCAGACCGGCCAGCGTAAGCCAAGCGCAACCGATCGAAGACCGCCTCTCGTTTGAGAACTTGCGCGAATACGCCGAAGCCGAGCGGAACAAAGGCCGAGCGCAGCACACCCCGCCCACGCACCTCTATGACGCATTCCGCAAGATCCTACCCTCAGTCGACATCGTCTCCTTCGACATCTTCGACACCGCGCTCGTACGCTATGTCGAGCACCCAGTCGACGTCTTCTTTCACCTGGCCCAGCATCCCGCCTTCCAGGCGCACCACTTTGCCAAGCCGGTATCGCGACTACGCATCGATGCCGAGAACAGCGCACGCCGGATGGTCTTTGGCATTCTGGGAAGCATGGAGGTGAACCTCCTGGAGATCTACCAGGTCTTCTGTGACCTGAACGGCATCTCCCGCAGCTTCGCCGAGGCGTTCGTCGCCGCTGAAGAGGAGATCGAACTGGCGCTTTGCATCGCTCTCCCAGCCATCCAGCAGATCGCCCAAGACTCCGCCGGTGAAGGCAAGCGTGTGATCTTCGTCTCCGACACCTACCACACCTCCGACTTCCTTCTCCAGCTGCTGCGCCACGTCGGCTACGACGTACAGCCGCGCGATATCTTCGTTTCTTCGCTCACTCGCAAGTCAAAGCAGAGCGGTGAACTCTTTCCCTATATCCTCGCCGCGATCGGCACATCTCCGAAGCGCGTGCTGCACCTCGGCGACCACCCAATCTCGGACTACAGCAAGGCGCTTTCTGCCGGGATGAACGCGATCCTTCATCCCCATAAGGCCGCCCGCGAGGCATCCAACTTATTGCCCCTCGCAGATGCCCAGGTCACGAACACCGGCGACCCCAGCCTGAGCCAGATCGCCGTTCTGCGTGGCATGCGTCAGTTGACCAACCAGGTCGCCAAGGATCGTGGCCACCGCGACGACTTCTGGTGGAAGTTTGGATACCGCGCCGCCGGGCCGCTGACAGTTGGCTTCTGCCAATGGTTGGAGCAGGGTCTTCGCGCGGAGGGCATGGAGCACGCCTTCTTCCTCATGCGTGACGGTGAGCTTTTTTTCCAGGTCTACCAGGCGCTCTTTGGGAGCAAGCCGGGCGCGTGCCCTGGAACCCGCCTCGACTCCTCCCGCCGCGCAATGCTTCTGCCGGTGCTTGAGTTTTTTCCCCTCTTCGCAATTCCAAGTCTGTTCGCCGGAATTGGGCCTCGTCCGGTTCGAGAGTATCTCGATCGACTCGGTGTCTCCGCTGAGCTGTACCAGCAGGAGGCCATCGCTGCTGGCTTCCACTCGCTCGAAGAGCGCATCGACGGTCGCACCGAAACTAAGCGCCTGATGCAGCTTTTCGTGCAACCGCGTGTGCTCCAGGCCCTTCTTGCCAAGAGCAAGCAGGAGCGCGAAGCTTTGACTCAATACCTTATTCAGCAGGGCATGCCCAACCATTCCAAGGTCGCAATCGTCGATCTTGGCTGGACAGGCACGATTCACAAGAGTCTGCACCTCTTGCTGAATCGCACCGCGCCGGAAACACATCTCACCGGCTTCTATGTGGCCACATTCCCCGACGCCGAAAACACTATCATCCCGAAGTTGGAAAGGCGTTCCTATCTTGCGCACGCGGGTAATCCACTTGATGTCTTCCTCAAGATCAACAGCTTCCTCAATCTCTTCGAGAGTGTCTACAGTAGCACAGAGGGCAGCACGCTCTACTTCGCCCCGGACGCCGCAAATCCCGGCCGGGTTCATGCTGTTCGTCAGGTGCCGGACAAGTCCCCGGAGCAGTGCTCCCAGCTTGACGCAATCCACGCCGCTGTCTTGGCATTCGCTAATGACTACCGTCGCGTCACCGATGCTTTCGACTTCCCTGCCCTTCCGCCGGAACTTGCCTCGGAGGAATTCTTTCGTGTCATCGACAGGCCGACGTGCGAGGAGGCCCTCAGGCTTGGCGGTCTGACGCACTGCGACAATCTTGGGTCTACCTCGAAGCATGTCAGCGCAACACTCCGCCCGAACGCGGACCTCGCTGATCTGCTTGAAGACCTATCGAACGCCAACTGGAAGAAAGGTGTACTTACACTTCCTACTCCTGAAGCGGCGGCGCTCCGGACCCTCCTCTGGCTCATGGACTCCGAGCCTTGCTAGTAGCCCACGTGCCCTGCAACTCGGCCCGCCGCACCAAAAATAGGAAGAACCTGCCTTGTCGAATTTATTGATCCACTCGATGAATGAGTTTCGTGATCTCATACTCGCGACGCTCGATATCGCCGTCGTCACTGACGTCGTCGAGATCGGAACAGAATATGGCGGTATGTCAACCGTTCTCTCGGCATGGCTCAAACCGAGAAATGGCCGTCTCAGATGCATCGACCCATCAGCTAAACCCGCGTTTCTCGAATGGGTAGCTACCGAGTCAGACGTTCAGCACCTCGCCTGTCCGAGCCTTGAGGCAATGCCTCATCTGAGCGCGGCCGATGCTTGGCTGATCGATGGCGACCACAACTGGTATACCGTTTTCCACGAACTGGAGGGGATCTTCGCCAAGACGTGGGCTGCAGGCAAACACCCACTTATCTTTCTGCACGACGTCTGTTGGCCTTGTGCCCGCAGGGATATGTACTATGCGCCGGAGTCGATCCCACAGGAGTTCCGCAAGCCGTTCACGTTTAATGCGGGTGCAGTCCTCGACAATGCTGTTACTGTCCCGGGACGAGGGTTTCGCGGGGGCAACGACTTTGCCTATGCGGACACCGAAGGCGGACCGCGGAATGGGGTCCTCACCGCAGTAGAAGACTCCCTCATCTCCCAGACCGCCGCCGGTCACAAGCTGGCCTGGTGCCGGGTGCCCGCCGTCTTTGGTCTCGGCATTATCTTCGACACTGCCGCTCCATGGAGCAAGGCGGTGGTGGCGCATCTATTGCCGTGGCACGAAAATAAACTAATCGCGACACTCGAACAAAATAGGTTGGCTAACTTCCTGACGGTAGTAAATATGGAGGACAGTATTCCCATGTGTTCAGTCCCGGTATTTGATGGTACATACTTTTCCGAGGTTGAGCAGGAGGCATTATGGGGCAAGTTCTACACCGGAGCGCCACAACGACAGAGGTGATCCGTCGAGTGATCCAACATAGTCAAGAGAGCACGAGGACTCTGGCTCGACGGCATGACATCAAACCCGAAGACGGTTGCCAAGTGAAAGAAGCATGAGCACTTGACCTGCACCCTGTAATCTCAACCAGTTGAAACTGGAGTTCTCTCGTAGATTGAACGAGGGAG
>CALMVK010000082.1 GCA_937873145.1 uncultured Granulicella sp.
GCTCCCAGGCGTGCAGGTCGAGCGCGCTCGGCAGCGCCAGCACGGCCCGGCGCAGCGCCACTGTGGCCTGCCCCACGGTGACCCCCGGCGGCAGGCGGTCGCGAGAGAGCACCACCGCCACCCGGAAAGGCTGCCCGGGCGGCAGCGTGGTCCCTGCGGCCTGGCGCAGCAGCACGGCGAGGCGGGCACCGAGGCTGCGCCGATCCCCTGATCCGCCACCCGCCATGTGCCGTCCCCAGCATGATGCCGGGGCAGACTATGGATTGTGGAGGATGCATGCGACTACAATCAGGAGGAGCGCCGCCCGACGCTGCGGCACCTGGCCTACGAAGTGGCCGCCTCGCACCGATCATCCACCAGGGTCGGCAATCTCTGGCTTAACAGGAGACGGGCGATCACCGGTTCTGGTGACTCTCTGGATCGGACTCTTGTGACGCCCTGCAGATTGGCAGCTAGCGCGATTAGGTTATCGGACTCTTGTGACGCCCGCCGTCGCTATCGACCCTGAGGCTGGATTCGATCGCACTCTCGCAAAAAGATCACAGAACATACTGTTTACAGAGCGTTAGCGGCCTGCGCTCCTACGCAGCATTTACGTGGGTTACAAGCGTCACCAGAGTCCGAAGGAGGCTTGCCGGAGTAGAAGGCTGAGGCTTGCCGTCCGGCCTCAGAGGGGTGCGTTGCCTGTGTAGAGATCTAGGTGAACCGAAGACGCGGTTGGACTGGAGCCAAGCTGACAATCCGCTTCTCAGGAACCGGTGGGTCCGAGGGATGGAGGATTAAACCACTGTCGGATTCGTGTACACGTGCTGCAGGATAAGCAGCAAGAGCGAGCGCAAGAGGATCTCTAAAGCGGGCGCGAAATTGCCGCAGGTGGGCGTATTCAGCGCCAAACTGCTGATACAGAGCGGCCCATGAGATCGGCGTTTCCCCTTGAAGGCTCCGGAGACGATAAGCAAGCCAGACGTAGACGTCGATTGCAGCACTGCGGCGAGCGAGCTGCTTGATTGCTGTTTCTTGTAAGGGCATCGCATGATCGACAAGACTGTGGTAGAAACCTTCATCGAGCCGAACAACTTCCTGCCAGAGCACTGCCTGATCAGAACAACCTGCATTCGGAATGATGGCATCTCGAACAAAGCTGCCGTTTGTTACGGCCGTTGCAGAACCGCTTATCCGATAAAATGTTAATCGACAGAGACTAATGCGCTTTGCCTGCTCGCGAACGATCTTATAGTTTTTTCCTCCATTGTCGACGCCCATTGTCTTCAGCCAATGGTTCATGGATCGGCCAAGTTCGATCTCACGACTTTTGGTCCGAACCGCTTCGCTTTGAAGGTAGAGAAGTATCAGGCGAGCGACGGATCCGAATGGGATGCCGACCGCATTACCGTCGGCATCTGTTCCACTTTCAACACGGAGACGGACGGAGCCTCCTTCGCGGGTCCAAACGGGTCGAGCGATCTGTTTGTGGGGAAGCGCTGTCATGGCGAATCCGGCGTGCATCATGCCGATTCGCTGTCTTTCATCCCCAAGAACAGCGAACGCCGTATCAACACATTGGCGGTCGAGTTTGCCATCACTCGCAGCGCGAGCAGCTTCTACGCCTTGCGAGAGTATCAGCCTGTGTACGTCGCCCATGATCATTGCCCTTTTCGAGCCGCACTACAGGCGGGAACTAGGCTCACGTCAATTCGGACTCTGGTGACGTGATCGGACTCCTGTGACGTAAGCTAATCGAAGTGTTTAGATCTATTATTAGCTTTGTCACCAGAGTCCGATGTATAGCCGTTTGGGCGTCACCAGAGTCCGAGTTGGGCGTCACCAGAGTCCGACGCGTCGTGGTGGGAAAGGTCCGTCTCGTCAGGTGCACGTCGCTGGAGTCCGAGTCATCAATGTGGAAAACTTCCCAGCCCGGCTTTGACGCGGTCGCGTTCAATCAAACGACACTGGTGCGCTTCATAAGTTCCTCTACCCCTTCCCAATAAGACATGCGATTCTGCTCACAAAATTTGATGAATTTAGCGGCGATAGCTTCGGGAACACGCATATTAATCGCGATAGTTGGGCCAATCTCTTTGCGCTTTCGAAGTATTGGCGTGCGGGGGCTCTCGCGTGGCACGAATCCCAGCGCAGCACCTGCGGCGTCAGCCCGATCGAGATCCGACGGATCGGCTGCAAGCGTGTCGTCGCTGGGCCTAATACTTTTTAACTTCTCGGCGGTCGACTTACGTGCAGCGCCGAAGCCGTAATCGTTGCCAGTCATGCGGCGGCACCTTCGGCGGTCTGCGGTGTGACTACATCAATCAGTTCGTCTGCGAGGCGCTCCGCATTCCGAAGAGCTTCGGGAAGTCCGTTGACTTGGAGCGGGTCCAATTCGCTCAATGCCAGTCTTCGGACGAACATAGCCTTGAAGGCCTGCCTCTCGTTGAGATGAGTTTTAAGGAGCGGTAACGCAGCATTTGCCAATGCGGCGACGATCTCCTTCTCGATGCGCGTAGGAATAGCCGGATTAGTGCGTGTCAGCAGGACTCTAAATGGAATTGCTCGGCCTCCTATCGCCTCCTCCTCCTCCTGTATCAGTTCTACCGCTCGACTAGCTTGGCGAGCGTCAACACCACTCGCTTGAAGCGGAATAAGTACGAGATCAGCCTGGGTAATTGCTCTCGAAACCAGTCGGCTAGCAGTGCCCTCGAGGTCGACAAAGACAAATTGGCGCTTGGCACGATGGTCGCGGATCACGCGGATGATACTGCCTTCAGTGACATCCCCTATTACATCGAATCTCACGGTTGACGCTCCGGAACGCCAATCCACAATCGGCCGATTTGGATCGGCGTCGATTAGCGTCACACTCGCCCCCATGCCGGCGAGCGTCTGAGCAAGCACGAGCGCAGTTGTGCTTTTGCCGGCTCCGCCTTTCGGGTTTGCGACGACGATAACTGGCATGCCCTTCTCCCTAGCCCGTGATCCTGAACGCTACCTGTAGCCATCAAGAGCTACCGCATGGTGGCCAAAGCTACTGCACGCTTTAGAACGCTGGCAAGAGCTACATGTAGCTACACAAACGTAGCTGAAGGTAGCGCTGCCAACCAAAGGCCAGCAAAGGCAACAAGAACCTACAACAAGCTACATGACGCTACATGTATGTAGCGCTACCTATGGCTTGGCAGCTTTGGAGGAGTCCACAGGGTCAACTCGACGCCTCAAAACGCCCTGGGCTCAAAACCTGAGCAGGCGATTGATCTGGTGCGGTGATTGGGACTCCGTGTCGCAGGCGAGCGGCAAGGAGGGCCTGGTGGTGGATCGGTTCTGGTCCTCGGGCGAGCAGTGGGCGGCGATTGCGCCGTTCATGCCCACGAACCAACCCGGTGCCCGTTGGGTGGAGGATCCTCGGGAGCTCAGCCGCATCGTGCACGTGCTACGCTCGGGCTGCCGCTGGCGCCACTGTCCAGCCGCATACGGCCCGGCGAGCACGATCTACAACAGGTTCAACCGCTGGTCCCACCGGGGTTTCTAGCGCGCCATGCTGGCGGCCCTCGCCGAGGCGGGCTGGATCTCCGGGACGGCATCGCTAGACGGCTCTGTCAGCTCTCGCACCAACAGTTTCGCTGGTGGCCATGACACGAGATTGGGTCATGCTGCCTGCATGATGGCGAGCGCGACCCGAGCGCCTTTGGCGAAGCGGAGACGACGGAGCGGTGCTGGGACGATCTGGTTGTGGCGACGGCGAGGACGGAGGAGGTTGCGGAGTT
>CALMVK010000083.1 GCA_937873145.1 uncultured Granulicella sp.
GGCAAAGGCCAATACGGGGATTTCTGGCTTCGCCAGAATGACGGCGTGGGGGCTGTGCGATCGCCGATGTCAACCGTAGGTGCGTTCCGTTACGATACCCGGAGATGATCTCCGTGCTGATTTTGACGCGTGACGAAGAGCGCGATCTTCCCGGTGCGCTCGCGTCGGTTGCCGGCCTGGCTGGTCCGCAGCCGGACGACGTCCATGTGCTCGACTCGCACTCTACCGACCGGACGGTGGCGCTGGCCCGGGCTGCCGGCGCGCACGTGACCCAGCGCGCGTTCGACAACTATGCCGCGCACCGGAACTTCGGGTTTAGTCTTCCCTTCCGGTATCCGTGGCTGCTGATCCTCGACGCCGACGAACGGGCTACGTCGGCGCTCTGTGCCGAGATGCAACGGCGTACCGCGACAGCTTCTGCGGAGATCTCCGGTTTCCGGCTGCGGCGACGCGATTTTCTGTTTGGGACGTGGTTAAAACACGCGCAACTGACGCCGCTGTACATCCGCCTGGTACGTCCGGAGCGCTCGCGCTGGACCCGCTCGATCAACGAGGTGCTGGAGGTGGATGGGCCGATTGCCGAGCTGGAGGAGCCGCTCGACCACTTCCCTTTTTCCAAGGGCCTGGCCCATTGGGTGGACAAGCACAATCGCTACTCGAGCATGGAGGCCCGGCTGATTTACTCGCAGTCTGGCCTGCAGCAGCCTTCCCTGCGCACTGCGCTGCGCGACCCGGACTTCCACACGCGGCGCCAGCACCAGAAGGCACTTTTCTACCGGCTTCCTGGGCGTCCGGCGATCAAGTGGAGCTACATGATGTTTGTGCGCGGCGCGCTGCTCGATGGCCGGGCGGGGATCGCGTATGCGACGCTGCAAAGCTTCTACGAGTACCTGATTGTGCTGAAGACGAAAGAGCTGCGATCGCAGGCGCCTCCGGTAGACTTGCCGTGAGGTGTTTGCTGTCATGTCCTTGTCGCTGCGCTTGCTGTTTTCGGTGGCGCTGGCCGGCTCCGTCACTTCGAGTCTCTACTGCGGAATGGTGATGGTGGCTGCGCTGCGGTTTGGCGTGCGCAAGCGCCGCGACGAACGCACGCCGCCAGATTTTACCCCTGCGGTGAGCGTGCTGAAGCCGCTGCACGGTACCGAGCCCGGCATGGAGCGCAATCTCGAGACCTTCTTCGAGCAGGCTTATCCTGCGCCCTTTGAGCTGCTCTTTTGCGCTCGCCATGCGACGGACCTCGGCTTGCAGTTGGCGCAACAGGTTGGGGCGCGCTACCCGCATGTGCGCGCCCAGTACCTGACCTGCGGCGAGCCGATGCCGAAGTTCCACAACGCCAAGGTGTACTCGCTCGAGAAGCTGGATGCGGAGGCCCAGCACGACCTGTACATTACGTCGGACGCGGACGTGCGCGTGGAGCCGGACTACCTGCTGCGCATGGTGCAGAACCTGCGCGACCCGGCGCTCGGGATTGCGTCCTGCGTGTATGTGGGGACGGCCTACGGAGGAGAGAAGGCGAGCTTCGCGGCGAAGCTGGACGCGGTCGGCAAGTCGGTGGAGATGACGTCGGGCGTGCTGGTGGCGGACATGATCGAAGGGACCAAATTTGCGCTGGGCGCGACCATGGCGACGCGCCGGCAGAGCTTTGCGCGCGTCGGCGGCTTCGCCGAGCTGGGCCAGTTTTATGCGGACGATTTCGAGCTCGGAAACCGTCTGGCCAAGCAGGGTGCCGGCGTGAAGATGGCCACCCACGTCATCAAGCTGATGGTGCAGGACACGCCGTTCTGGATCTCGTTTCGCAACCAACTGCGCTGGATGCAGTCGACGCGCCGCTCGCGCCCGTGGGGCCATCTTGGGACTGGGCTTACGTTTGCGCTGCCGTTCGGCTTGCTCGGCCTGCTGTGGGGTGTGCTTGCGCATCGGCCGGGCGCGGGAGTGCTTTGGCTTGGAGCCATGATTTTGAATCGCTGGCTGCAGGCCGCGGCCATTCTGTTCGTGCTGGGCGACCCGGATCTGCTGCGCAATGGGGCGATCTATCCTTTGCGGGACCTGCTGGGCAGTATTTTGTGGCTGGGCAGTTATGGCGGGGATCGGTTTTATTACCGGGGCAGGATGTATAC
>CALMVK010000084.1 GCA_937873145.1 uncultured Granulicella sp.
CGAAGCGGGAGGGGGCGGTGAAGGGGCTGCAGGCGGCGGAGGCCGGTGGGGGGAGTGCGGCCGGGCGGTAGTTCGGGGGGACGGTCGAGGACGGGGATGGATCGCCGACGCCGAGGATGCCGATCTGCTGAAGGCAAGGCGGCGTAAGCGTGGCGTTTGCCGATGCGTGAAGGCCGCCTCTGATGAGGCGGCCCTTTGTTTTTTTAGATGGAGCAGTGCGGCTGGGCGTGCTCGCTATGAACAGGCGAAGGCCAATACGGGGATTCTGGCTGCGCCAGAATGACGACGCATTTTGTTTTCCGTTTAGCTAGTTGAACTAGCTCAATGTTCTTGGGGAGTGCACGGCAGGGTACGTCTGGAATGCGGGAGCGCGGAGGATGCGCTGTTAAGATAAGCCTGTGCGCGGCTGAACGTGAGGCCGGAGCCAGGCGGATCTCCTTTGCTCTATTGGCTGCTGTATCAGAAGCTGTTTCCCTACTTTCGATTTTTTCGCATCTTCCGCTATCTGACGTTTCGCTGCGTGTTTGCGAGCCTGACGGCGCTGCTGATTGGGCTGCTGATCGGGCCGTTTGTGATTGAGCGGCTGCGTGAGTTTCAGATCGGTCAATATATTCGCGAAGAGGGGCCGCAGTCGCACCAGAAGAAAGGGGGCACGCCGACGATGGGGGGCGTGCTGATCTGCATTTCGATTTTGGTTCCGACGCTGCTGTGGAGCGATCTTTCGAATCCGTATGTGTGGCTGGTGATGTTTTCGACGGTGTGCTTTGCGGGAATCGGGTTTGCGGACGACTATACGAAGGTGGTGCACAAGCGGAACCTGGGGCTGACCGGGAGGCAGAAGCTGGCGCTGCAGTTTTTGGTGAGCGCGATTGTGGCGGGCGTGCTGATTGAGCTGCAGGATCGGGGAAGTTACTCGACCAAGCTGATGGTGCCGTTTTTGAAGCGCGTGCGGCCGGACCTGGTGTGGCAGTGGCTGGGCGGGGTGCCGCATCTGCATGTGCTGGTGGTGCTGCCGTTTATCGTGTTTGTGATGCTGGTGATTACGTTGACCAGCAATGCGGTGAACCTGACCGATGGCCTGGATGGGTTGGCGATCGGCTGCACGATCATCGCGGCGGGCGCGCTGACGGTGCTGACGTATGTGAGCGGGCACGTGGTGTTTTCGGATTATCTTGAGCTGCAACGCATGCCGCTGGTGAGCGAGGTGACGGTGTTTTGCGGAGCGATGGTGGGCGGGTCGATCGGCTTTCTTTGGTACAACGCGCACCCGGCGGAGATCTTTATGGGGGATGTGGGATCGCTGGCGTTGGGCGGTGCGATTGGGACGGTCGCGGTGGTGATCAAGCAGGAGCTGCTGCTGCCGTTTATTGGCGGCGTGTTTATTTTGGAGGCGGCGAGCGTGATTCTGCAGGTGGGAAGTTATAAGCTGCGCAACGGGAAGCGGATTTTTAAGATGGCTCCGCTGCACCATCACTTTGAGCTGATGGGTTGGAGCGAGAGTAAGGTGATTGCGCGGTTCTGGATTTTGGCGCTGGTGTTTGCGCTGTTTGCACTGACGACGTTGAAGCTGCGGTGAGTTGCTTCATGCGCTGATCTTTCAAGGTAGAACGGTGCGGTTCTATCTGAATGATTTGCCTTGTTCTGCGCGAGTCTTGGGTAAATCGTAAGCTGACTGAAGGTTGATCCAGAACTCGGCGGATGTCCCGAAGAAGCGTGCGAGTCGCAGCGCGGTGTCGGCGGACACGCTGCGTCTTCTAGGTGGACTCCCCCGATGCTGGTTGCTGAAAACTTCGTTCGTAGCGCCGGGGCATTGGCGGTCAGTTCTAGGGGGCCGCAGGAAATCTTCTTTAACATCTCTCCGGTATGTCGTGATCCGCTGAAGAGTCAATCCCTAAATGGTTCCCATCCGCTGATGCTTTCGGATGATTGCCGAGCCTCTTCTTTTGCGGAACACTTCATAAGTGCTTGCGCGGATTGGGAGGTCAAATGCTCACTCAGACCCGTTATCACTCTTGCTGGGAAGAAGCGTTGGAACAACTTTACCTTGCTGCTAAGGATTCGGCTGAGTTTGCAGCCGGTGTACCTACGGGCCGCAGCAGGACCGTATCTCTTCGTAAGCTGAAAGCGGCTGTGGATCACTTAGAGGAGTTGGAGCGCATGCGAACATCCTCGCTGCGATAGGCTGGACGCATGGAGTTGAAGAACAAGCGTGTGCTGGTGGTTGGGCTGGGCAAATCGGGGGTGGCGGCGGCGTTGTTTCTGCGGGACCGCGGTGCACGGGTGACGGTGAGCGATGCGCGCTCGGCGCAGGAGCTGGCGAAGGAGATTCCGGCGCTGCTGGAGGCGGGGATCGCGGTGGAGTCGGGTGGGCATGGGCTGCTGACGTTTCGGCGGCAGGATCTGATTGTGGTCTCGCCGGGGGTGCCGCTCGAGACAGCGGAGGTGGCACAGGCTGCGCGCCTGGGCGTACCGGTGATCGGGGAGTTGGAGCTGGCGAGCAGTTTTCTCCGCGGCAAGGTGGTGGCCATTACCGGGTCGAACGGGAAGACGACCACGACGACGCTCCTGGGACAGATTTTTGCCGATGCCGGGCTGCCGACGCTGGTGGGCGGCAATATCGGGCTGCCGGTAGTTGAGCTGGTGGAGCGGGAGGCGGCACTGGCGACAGAGGCTGATGATGTGTGGAGTGTGCTCGAGGTTTCGAGCTTTCAGCTGGAGACGACGGCCGAGTTCCGGCCGCGGATTGCTATGGTATTGAACATTACGGCGGATCATCTGGACCGGCACAAGACGTTTGAGCGCTATGCCGCGGCCAAGGCACGCATCACGGCGCGGCAGGGGGCAGACGACTTCCTGGTGCTGAATGCTGAAGATAAGGCGACGCAGATGGTCGCGGCGCACACCGGGGCGCAGGTCTTCTGGTTCAGCGCGGCGCGGCGGATCCGGCGGGGGGCGTTCGTGCATGGGGAGAGCGTCCTGTTTTTGGCTGCCGAGAACGGCACGCCGGAGCCGATTCTTCCCGTGGCGGAGATCCCTCTACGCGGCGCGCATAACGTGGAGAATGTGCTGGCGGCGGTGTGCGCGGCGCGTCTGGCGGGTGTGGCTGCGGAGTCAATCCGGCGCACGGTGCGGGAGTTTCATGCGGTTGAGCATCGGCTGGAACCGGTCCGCACGGTGCGCGGAGTGACGTACTTCAACGATTCGAAGGCGACCAATGTGGATGCGGCGGCGAAGGCGATTGCGTCGTTTGCTGGGGGTATTCACCTGATTCTGGGGGGCAAGGACAAGGACTCGGACTATACGCAGCTGGCGCCCTTGGTCCGCGAGCGGGTGCGGGTTGTTTACACCATAGGTTCGGCTGCGGAAAAGATCGAGCGTGAGCTGGCCGGGGTGGTGAAGATAGAGGCTGCGGAAATTTTAACTAAAGCTTTGGCGCTGGCTGCCGATAAGGCAAAAGAGGGAGAGATTGTGCTGCTTGCCCCGGCCTGCGCGAGCTTCGACCAGTTTGAGAACTACGAGCATCGGGGCCGGGTGTTTCGCGAGTGGGTAATGAATTTGAAGGAGCAGTGAGCGGCGATGGCAAAGCGGGTTGGCGTCGATAAATGGCTATTTGGAGTGGTGCTGCTGCTGGTCCTGTTTGGGCTGGTGATGGTCTTTTCGGCGTCTGCCGTGATGGCCAAAGCGGAGTCCGGCTCGCCGTACCACTATGTAGCGAAGCAGGCGATCTTTGCGCTGCTCGGCATGGGCGCCCTGGTGATCTTGATGCAGGTAGATTATCGGCGCTTCAACAATCCTCGGGTGATCTTTCCGCTGATGGCGATGACGACGCTGCTGCTGGTCGGCGTCTTTGCGACGCATGCGCTGAATCATACGCATCGTTGGATTATGTTTGGGCGCTTCTTTACCTTTCAGCCATCGGAGCTGGCGACGCCGGTTACGGTGCTGTTTCTGGCGTATTTCTTGCAGACGCGGATCTACCGGATGGACGATTGGAAGGGAACGGTCCTGCGTGCGTCTTTGCCTCCGCTGATCTTCATTGGGCTGATTATGAAGGAGCCGGATTTGGGTACGGCGCTGGTCTGCGCCGGCGTGACGATGGCTATGCTCTACCTGGCCGGGATGCAGGTAAAGTGGATGGGCGTGGGTCTGCTGGCCGCCTCGCCCGTGATGTACTACATGCTGTGGATGGTGCCATTCCGCCGTGCGCGCATGGAGACGTATCTGCATCCGGAGCTCGATCCGCTGGGCAAGGGATTTCATATTATGCAGTCCTTGATTGCGGTTGGGACGGGAGGCGTTCGCGGCCTGGGGCTGATGGAAGGGCGGCAGAAGCTTTACTTCCTGCCTGAGGCGTGGACGGACTTTATCTTTGCCAATATCTCGGAGGAGCTGGGGCTGATCGGCGCGCTGGCTCTGGTGGGTTTGTTTGTGGCGTTCGGCTATCGCGGGTTGCGCACGGCGTATCTTTCGACCGATCCGTTCGCGCGTTTTCTGGCGTTTGGGTTTACGGTCGCGATCCTGATTCAAGCGTTCTTTAATATCAGCGTGTCGGTGGCCTTGCTGCCGACCAAGGGGATTACGCTGCCGTTTATCTCGTTTGGCGGCACCAGTATCTTCGTCACGCTGGCCTGTATGGGGGTGCTGCTCAATATCACTCGGGAGACGGACTAATGAGAGGCTTATTGCTGCTGCTCGCGGTGTGCCTGGGCTTGAGTAAAGCTGGGGCGCAAAGTCCGGAAGAAAAGGTGTTTCAAGCCAAGCAGGCTGAACTGCAGACAAAGATTAGAGGAGTGTTGGCACTTGAGGAGGACCGAGTGCGGCAGGATCGTTGTGCGCACACGGTTTCGGGCAGCAATATGGAGTTTCAGAACTGCATCTCCAACGAATTTAAGCGGACCGATCACGACTACACCACGCTGGTGCTGACGCTCGGGGCCTACCTGCGCCTCCAGGAACCCGGCACCCCGCCGGTCAAACCGGGACGCCTCTCGTTTGACGAGGCGGAGACGGGCTGGCAGACGTATCGGGCGCAGATCTGTGACGCGGTCTACCAGACGTATGGCCTGGGAACGGCCGGTCCGGGCGCGTTTGTCGACTGCAAAGTGAAGGTCACGCAAAGCCACATGAAAGAGCTGGTCGCCACGCTGGGAGTGCTAAGCCGTTGATTGCGTTGCGAGTGCTCATCGCTGGCGGAGGGACGGGCGGACATGTGATCCCCGCGCTGGCGATCGCTCGCGAGCTGCGGGACACCCACGGTGCGCAGGTCCGGTTTGTGGGTACGGCACGCGGGCTTGAGACGAAGCTGGTGCCGGAGGCGGGGTTTGAGCTGGAGATGATTCAGGTTGGCCAGTTGAAGAACGTTAGCCTTCGGACGCGTCTGCGCACGACGGTCGATCTTCCGCTTGGCCTGCAGCGCTGTGTGCGTCTGTTGCGGGAGTTTCGGCCGCAGGTGGTGGTGGGGGTGGGTGGATATGCCTCCGGGCCGGCGATGCTGGCTGCGCTTCTGCTGCGGGTGCCGACGCTGGCGTTTGAGCCGAACGCGGTGCCGGGGCTTGCGAATCGGCTGGTGGGACGACGGGTGAGTGCGGCAGCGGTCAACTTCGATCGAACCCGTTCGTACTTTCGCAACGCTCGGGTAACCGGCATTCCGGTGCGGCAAGAGTTTTTCAAGGTGGAGCCGAAGAGCGGTGGTCCACTGCGGCTGCTGGCGTTCGGTGGAAGCCAAGGGGCACGGGTGCTGAATGAGAGTCTGCCGCGGATGGCCGGCGCACTGTTGGCGCGCTTTCCGGATTTGACGATCGTGCACCAGGCAGGCGGGAGACACGGGGAATCGACTGCCGCCGCGTACCGCGAGGCGGGGATTTTTGCTGAGCGTGTGTGCGTGACGCCGTATCTGGACAAGATGGTGGAGGAGATTGCGGCGGCGGATGTGATCTTTTGCCGCAGCGGCGCGAGCACGGTGGCTGAACTTGCGGCGGCAGGCCGGGCCTCGGTGCTGGTCCCTTTTGCAGCGGCGGCGGACGATCACCAACGCAAAAATGCGGAGGTGCTGGTGGAGGCGGGTGCGGCTCGCATGATTCTGGAGGCGGAGCTTACCGCGGAACGCGGAGTGGCGGAGTTGGAGGCGTTACTAGGAAACCCGTCTGCGCGCCGGGAGATGGGTGCGGCGGTGCGTACGCTGGCGCATCCTGAGGCGGCTGCGGAGATTGCGGGGCTTTGTGTGGGGTTGAGTTCAGAGCAAAGAACTCGTTCCGGTTGAGCTGGGACGAGTCCTTTTTAGAGCAAGCTTTTGGCTGCTGTGTCGTTGGAATGACAAAGCAAATACGGGGATTCTGGCTTCGCCAGAATGACGGCTTTAGGATAACGGCTTCGCTAGAATGACGGCTTTAGGATTCTGGCTTCGCTATGACGACGACTTTAGGATTCTGGCTTCGCTAGAATGACGACTTTAGGATTCTGGCTTCGCTAGAATGACGACTTTAGGATTCTGGCTTCG
>CALMVK010000085.1 GCA_937873145.1 uncultured Granulicella sp.
GATTATGGAGGCTGTACAACGATGGCTGAATACACGAAGGAACTTCTTGCAAAGCTCAAAGAAGAGATAAAAAAAGCTCCTCGAAAAGCGACTAGGGAGAAGAAACTAAATAAATCTGGAGTGGTAAAAAGCTTGGATGCAGAGATAAAATCCATGAGGGAAAAAGGGTATTACATTGGAGAGATAAGTGAATTCTTGAGTGAGAAAGGATTCCCTATTAGTAAAGCAACATTGACTGCTTATCTGAAACCCGCAAAGACTCCTGAGGATAGGGAAAGCTAGGAAAGTGAACGTGTGTGAAAGACAACTGGGAAGGATTCTATTGGTGCTGCTGAAGGAATAAAAGCGAGTGCTTTTAGATCAGCTCGAAGTGTTAGTTGAACTGATGGTGAAAGGACTGAGGGCCTTGAATATGAAGCTGACACGAGAGACTTTACTGGACCTGTTGAATCGTCGGCGAATGGCCTATGCGAACGTGCCAGCGGAGCAGAAAGAGCGGCAATATGAATCTTTTCGGAAGTTGGTGATGCTGGTTGCGGTTGTAGCAACGTTGCTGATTTATGGGCGGATGCTGGTTAAGAATGCGCCGACACAAGGGCTAAAACAGACGGCTGCGGAAGGTGTAGGTGGTGGCGTTAGGACGGAGACGCCCGCGTTAGCGGGCGTAAGCGCCGTAGGCGCGACCGTTCTGGTTGTGGACTCGCCGGCAACTGATCTGAAGGTGTCAGAG
The DNA here is from genome assembly GCA_937873145.1 of uncultured Granulicella sp. GTDB lineage: Bacteria > Acidobacteriota > Terriglobia > Terriglobales > Acidobacteriaceae > Edaphobacter. The sequence goes on from CALMVK010000085.1 coordinate 731, forward strand.
TTGGCGATGGTTACACGGGCGACGCGAACACTAGATGTTGCGATGGACGATTTCTCTGACGTGGATCTCGCGAGGGCTTTGGTTTTGCGGAAAGCGAGTGGAGTGGCGGTCCGGGTGTTCTTGGGCAGAGCCGAGCGCGGAACGTCCGAAAGCGGACGGGCTTTGGTGGTTCATGAATTGGCAGGGGGGAACGTCGAGGTTCATGTTTCTGCCGTTGGCGGACGCTTGGGGCTGGCCTCGTATGGGTTCGATGGTGTGTTGCTGCGTACGGGAGCTACCGGCTGGAAGACGGAGGCCCTGAACGGTAAGAACACCTCGGGTCAAATTGTCTACGTCGAATGACGAGTTTCTGTCGGGCGGTTTGAAAGAAAGTTCAACGACCTCTGGGCAGCATCAGAAGT
>CALMVK010000086.1 GCA_937873145.1 uncultured Granulicella sp.
AGGTTGCCGCACAGCCTTACGACTGAGACGATGACAATGTGCTATGTGGTTGATTGTGAAAGAGATAGGTCGGTTTCTGTACCCGGAGCATCGGAGGGGTGGTTCTCCATCCGGCGTCCCCAATGAAAAGGCCCTCTGTCGAGGGCCAGAGTGGGACACTCCTGTACCTGTTACATCGGGCGTGATAGCTTCTTGGTTTCCCGGTTATGAGCAGGAAAGAGATGCTGTCCACGCATCGGTGGGCCGATCTTGAGGCCGCGTGACGTGGCTTCCGCATTCAGCTCCGGCCATGCCGCTTTGAGAATCTTGATAGCGTCTGCGAAGCGGGTAATGATGCGGCGTGAATTCTTGTCGTCCTGCCAGAGTTGCTGACGCATGAGCGTCCAGGGAATGACTGTCGTGGTCTTCGCGGCGAAGCTGCGCCAGTTGAGGAAGACGATGTAATCCTGCATCTGCGGTTTCTGCGCGAGATCCCGCAACAGTGAAGTAGGGAAAGGTGCGTGATGTTTAGTGAATTCGTTGTAGAAAGACGCTCCGAAACGGATGCCAACTAACCCACTGATGGGGGTCGAACCTGGGGAAAGGCTTCCTGGTAGCTGCGAATGTTCGATGATGGGCATGAAGGTTCTGTTTTGGTCGCCGCCTTCGGAGTACCGCTCTACAACTATCGCAAGTGAAGACACGCGCTGGAATGCTTCTCGAAGCCGTTTGTAGTTCTGACCGCTATCAGCCTGCCCGATGTCTCGTATGAATTTGCTTGTTGAATCGAGCTGAACGAATGCACTCTTGCTTTTGATCGCTTCATCCACACACCAATGGAGAACTGTTCGATCAGCGCCAAATGCCAAAGGGATGCGATTGCCCTGTGCGTCATGGCCGCAAGAATAGAACGTTACGCGCACTTGAGAACCATCCGCAGCTCGGGAGCATCTGGAGTATTCAAAGGCAGCTGTCTTCCGGTAGGGCAAACCGCAAAGAATCAGCGCATGGGCAATCTGCGTGAGGTCTGGATTCACGCCAGTTCTGCGCTGAATGCCATAGTCAACAACCTTGTCGAAAAGAGATTCTTGGGCTGCTGCCTCTTCAATACTGTAGTTGCGAGTGCGATCCGCCTTCTTACTAGCTGGGCGTTTCAGGGGGTGACTGACTGGTACAAGCCCGAAAAGGGTCTTGTTGTCTCTGACAATCTGCGATACGTTCTTCATATCAGCCCGCCTCCGTTTGCGGGATGGGATTACGGCCTCTCGGTGCTTCTAACACTGGGGGGCTTTTAAATTGGGTAAGGGTACGTCACCAAAGTACGTGATTATTTCGGAAACTTGAATATGGTTCGCCAGCCGGTTCCTTCATTGCAGGTAAGCATAGCCTCGAATGGCTTTTCTTGCTTATTGATAAACCCCTTGATAATGCCGGTCTCGCCCTTCGTGCAAAGCGTCTCTATCTGCTTCTCCGTTAGCTTCTTCTTTGCAATGGTGCTGTTTACCGTAAAGGAACATCCCTCGCGATACTGAGTGCAGCTATAGAAGTCTTTGCCGTTCGGGATGCGGAGCTGGCCCTTTTTGCATTTGGGGCAAGCAAGCCCGGTTCCTGGGGCTTCGCTGCCGCCAGCGGGTCTCTTGCTAGCTAACGCTGGCTGTGCCTGGATGTGAAGTTCTCCTAGTTCGCTTCGCAGCTTGTCGTCGAGAGACGAGACGACGGCAACATAGCCGGTCGATCCCTTTGCAATGTGGTCTAGGTCCTCTTCAAGCTCACGGGTGTAGGCATATTCGACGAAAGCGAACTTGCCTGTGAGCGCGTCAATCAACAATCTGGCAATCTCAGTTGGAACGAGGATTTTGCGGGTGTCATTTAGATAACCCCGAGAGATGACGGTTTTGAGGATCGCTGGGTACGTGGACGGCCTGCCGATGCCTTCGCTCTCCAGCTTCTTGATGAGGCTGGCCTGCGTGTATCCGCTTGGGGGTTTGGTTTGACGGTTTAGAATGCGAGTGCTCGAAGCCTCGATGGTTGCGCCGCGCGTTAGCGCGGGCACAAGGCCATTGTCTTCGGTGTCGTTGGCGGTTGGGTCTGGCTCCTCCGCTGTGTCCGTGACCGTGAGCCCGCGCCATCCGGGGACAGTGAGAGTTCGCCCCGTCGCTTTGAAGATGAACGATTGCGGGGTGCCCTGGGACTCAAGCCGTAACGTGTTCACACTGTATTGAGCGTCGGCAAGCTGGGACGCGACGGCGCGGCTCCAGATGAGTGCGTAGAGCTTCTTCTGATTGTCGTCTTCGCCACCTTCGCGTTGTTGAATATGGGTGGGCCGGATTGCTTCATGTGCTTCCTGCGCGGCTTCGGCAGATTTCCATGTGCGGGGTTTTGCGGGTAGTTCCCACCCGTTCTTAGAGGCGTATGAACGTATCTCTACCAGTG
>CALMVK010000087.1 GCA_937873145.1 uncultured Granulicella sp.
CCACGCGGGGAGCGTGGATTGAAACGCTATCCCGATTCCGAGAAGTTCCTGCCTGGCATCGTCGCTCCCCACGCGGGGAGCGTGGATTGAAACTAACGTTTCAGAGCTGACAAATTCCATGATGACGCTTGTTCGATGAAACCACCCGTTTCAGTGAGTACAATTTGCTGAGGCAGTGGTCGGCACTTCATAATTGCACAATGCGCCGACTAGCTGTCATTCTTTGTGCGTTCATGGCCTCGACTGCAGCCATCGCCGGTGCGCAAAGCTCCAGCGGGCCGAGGCAGACTTTTCCTTGTGCAAACGTGACCATGCTTACTTCGGGTGATTTGAGTTCCCTCCCGCGAAGCTCGCAGAGCGCTATACGAATGGCTGTGCAACCAAGTATCCAAGCCATTGTGAACAACAAGGCTACGGGCATGGAAGGAACAGCCGTTGAAGGCGTTCCGCTTCGCGCTGTCCGAATTACCCGGGGAACGACAGACAGCACCCTGTATGTGGTGAGTTGGGATGATCGGTCATTTGGCGTCAACGGCGCGATCTGGATTGTAGAACTCACGTCAAAGGGAGCAAGAAACCTAACGCAACTCCGACACGATCAGTCGCATGGTTATTCTTTAGGGGGGTTCGGTTTTGAGGTTCTCTCACCCAAATCGGAGGTTTACCCAGAGATCATGATTGCGTCTAGCGGTTTCAAAGATGGCGGAGGAGCGGAGGCCGAAGATATGTGCTTCCGTAAATCAGGGAAGTATTACGAGAACACTGTCTGTCCTGTAACCTGCCACAAAACTCTTAATAGCCGGTAGCCAATAAGGTTCCGAACCGCTGGTCGGTAAGAAGCGTGCCTAGACGTCAGCGCTTGCCATCGTTGGGGCTTTCGCGAGTACGGCTGTTTAGCTACGACAACTTCGGTTGGCGTGGCAGCACCATTCTCAAAAGCGACCTGCTTTTAGACGTTGGCTTTCCAGCCGGTACTAAAGCCGAGAACACGATTAAGCGTGAACGGGCCACAGCTTTGGATCCTCTAGAACTCGATCCGTGAAGCTGTACATCGCCACATCGATCGAGTGGGTTGTGGTCTCGAGCTGGGCCAACTCGCTTCGCTCCAGATTCGTTCCCCGTGAGTACAGGTGAGCATCCGTCTGCGCCGCAAGCGGCCCGACAAACAGCAGAAGACCGAACAAGATGTAAGCGGCCCAATTCATCGTTCTAGACTACCCATCTTCCAAAGGCGAGAGAATGATTCGAACGGGTGAGAAGGTTTCCATGTGCAGCGAGCAGGATGGTGATTGTCGTGAGTCCTCCTCGCTGTAACTCCTGTGAGAACTGTTCGCGGTCCCGGTAGACACGAACCCAGACGCCTTTGCGGGCGACGGTCACCAAGACCTCGACAAGGTAGCGGTCCGTGAAGCTGTACATCGCCACGTCCACGGAGCGGGTCGCGGTTTCGAGCTGGCCAGCTCGCTTTGCTCCAGGTTGGTGCCGGGCGAGTACAGGTGCTCCACCGTTTGCGCCATTGCGGAGACGGCAGCCATGAGCAGCGCAAGCAGGATGCGAGAGGCCTTCGCCATCCTGCCAGATTACCCCGCTTTCCTGGATTACAGATATGGGCCGAAATTGGGGGAATCGCCATACTCAGGAGCTCACTTTTTAGACTAGCCCTTCGCCGATCGAAGTAGAATGGACTTGTAGTTGGCATAGGTCAGCTTCTTTGTGATTAAGCCTTGCTCGTCTAGGTGGAGCACATCCAAGCCTTTCCAGACGACACCTTTCCGGTATCGCAATTTGCCCAGATTGGTACGCAGCCAGGTACTCCAGGTGTAGTAACGCGCCGTACTCGGATCGATGTGGCAATCCCAGACAAGCACAACTTCGCGTAGAGACGAGTCCACGATGCGATCAGTCTCTTTGAAGAAGATTGAGCCCCAAGCGTGCGAGAAGTGGGGTGCTAACGATCTGCGTATCTGTGCACGGCCTTGAAGTCGAGAACCGTCGCCTGGTTCATAAACGCAGTCCGGCGCGAAGTATTCCAAAACCTCGTCCAGCCTCATTTCATTGAAAGCCTGAAGGTACTCGTCGATTTGGCTGTTGATCTCTTCCGTTGAGGTAAGCGTTCGCGGCATGGGGTCTCCCTTCTCTTGGATGCATCTTGCTTGGGCTCACCATCGTGTTCAGCCTACCTCTTTTAAACGTTGGTTTGGCCCTCCCGTGACAGGCTTACAAGGGCAGCTCGCCGTCCTCAACGGCCCTCACCGCGGCCCGCATCAGCTCCGCCCCGTCGTTCCGCACATCGCCGACCTTCGGATTGGCTGCAAACATCTCCATCTCCTCCGATTCCAAGGGCCGCCTCGTTTGCGCGCATTTGCCATCGCACGCGCGTGCGATGGCAGATGCGCAACCTTTCTACACCCGGACAAAGCTCACAACGCAAAGGAAGCTAAGCTCAATTCTACTTAACTATGGCCATCAGCTCGTTCGCCTCGGTCGTCACGATGGCGAAAGACTGCAGCCAATGCCTTTCCCGGTCCTTCCAGGCATCCCACAAGCCCGCAAACGCGAACATGCCCCCACTACTCAGTTCTTAGAGCCTGTTCACGATCTTCTGAGGAGCAGGTTCTGAGCCTCTAGGTGCTGCTGACGTCGCGGATCGAATCGAGCCCTTGCTCCCACTGATGGAGCATTTGCTTCGCCACGCTTTCGAAATCAGAATGATCTCGGCTGTACGCTTCGACCGCTGCCCTTGTCGTGCTGATTGCATCTGCTACGCGTTCAAAGATGGCCCGCAACTCTCGCGGTGAGCCAAGAGATCGGCTTTCTGCAAAGCGCATCAGGTCCTTGCCGGAAGGCCACTCGGTGGACCCGTTCAGCGTGAGCGCCATCCTGTCCTTGGGCAGGTAAGCCGTCGTGGTCACGAGGTCGTAGACGGGAGCCAAACGCGCTTCGTTCAAGACGTTATCGTAGAGCACGCCGAAGTTCTTCAGATGTGCGTCGCCGTTGCGAATGGCGCAATTCAGCACGATCAGCGTGAAAAGCTGCAAACTCTCCTGAGCCGTGGCTGAGGAGTTAGCGAACTGTTGGAAACGGCGGAGCACGCCGGTTTCATAGCTGCCGCTGTACTTCTGGTCTGTACGCTTCGCGTTCAGAACGCAGAAGTCTTCAAAGCCCTTGTACGTTCCGTCAGGGCGAAGATCGAAGCGGCTCATGACCAGAGCGCTACCGTCCTCAGTCAGACGGTAGGGTGATACCGTATGGCCACAAGCTTCTGCGGCCTGAAGGCAAAAGAATTCGTTCGCGGCAAGCTGAGGGAACTCGGCCGGCTCCCAGAACTTCACGATGTGTGTGGCGCCCCGAAAGGTCTGCGAGAGCTTGCGTGGGTGAGTCTCCATCGTTTGGAAACTCTCTTCGTCGCGAATGAGGAATTTGGGCTGCACTCCGCTGATGCCAGAAAACGCTGCAAACCGCTGGATCAGATAGCGATAGAGTTCACCACCGCGCCGGCTAGAGAGCAGCTCATCTACAGATTGGAAGGGAACTTCCTCGTCCAGGCTGTCGTCCATGCCGGTGTAGCGAAGCCGGCCAAGTTGTGATCTCCCAACCATGCTGAGCAGGTCCAGTTCATCGAAAAAGCCGGTCGCTTTGGCAAAGGCAAGCCGGAGCCGCTCGCGCAACGCTCCTTCGGGAAGGTTCATTTCAAAGATTGGGGCCAGAGCAAACGAGACGTTCCAGGAGGCGGTGCGTACAGGCATGGTGAGCGAGACCGCCAGCTCTGGCGCTGTACCGCGGTCATAAGAGAACGCCGACCCACGCTCCCTGTAGCGATCTAACACGCCCGTTGGCTGCTCGTCGGCCCACACTTTAATCATGTGTTGCCTCTTCCAGAAGTTCTTCCAGAGTAGGGCGCTGTTGTGTTGCCGGACGCACCACCAACTCTAGCCCGAGAACACCGAGGATGCGGATCAGCCTTGATGTGCCAAGGTCGCTCGTACGCGCATTCTCCAAAGCGTCCACCGTCGCGCGGCTCAGTCCAGCTTGGCGCGCAAGCTCCCCCTGCGTTACATGCTTCTCCTTACGAGTGTGAGCGATCAACCTTCCCAACTCTGCCACATCTTTCATGCCTATTATTCTGAGCATATAAGGATTAGATTGCAAGGATGTTGCCAGAAAAAGACTTCCCCCGTTGCAAAGCAGGCATGTCCACTCCTTTCCAGCTTGGAGTCAGAAGGATACAGAATCATGCAAGATGCGTGCTCGCGGCTAAATCGTGAGCGATAGAACAGGCGTTAGACATATTTATGTTTGTTCTATGAGACATAATGAACTCTCCTATGGGTAATATCCTTCCTTCGCTTGCCCGGGTACTGAGCCAGTTTGGCGAGAACTTGAGTTTGGCACGACTTTGCCGGCGTTATGTCGCCGAGACTATGGCGCAACGTGCCGGCATCGCTCGATCCACTCTCTACCGGGTTGAGCGAGGCGATCCAAGCGTCTCCCTTGGGAAGTACGCTCGGGTCATGCAAGTCTTGAGGCTGGAAGAGGACGTAAAGAACTTAGCCACGGACGACGTGCTCGGGCGAAAGCTTTAGGATGCCGGATTGGGAACTCGAACTCGTGCCCGAAAGCGCAAGTCTTCTCGTGCTTTAGGCGGCGGCATTGCCGAGTGAGCGGTATATCACCGTGGTTTAGAAACCGATACCGAAGTCTCGACTCACAGCTTGTACGTTCTCCGCCTTCTGGGGCCAGGGTCGTTGGAATGCGAGTGCGTCTGGCCGGCGGGCATCGCAAGGTCCAGCGCCTGCTTCGCTGAGATCGCAGTCTTGTCCTGGCTGTAGAACTGGTCTGTTGGACCATCGATATGGATGTGTCGCTTAGTATCCACGTGCTGGTAGCTCTGCACGGTTCCGCTCTCGGCCTTCCAGTGGAACTTGTCGGCTTCGGCTTGGGAACTGCCTGATTGAGCGGAGTCCAATGACGGTCGTGCTCGACCAATGTGTAGATCCGCTCCCTGGGCTCAGCCTGCTGCTGCTGCTCGATCTTGGACGCCGGAGCTTTTGCTGTCTCGGGCGTGAGTGCACTTTGGTGCGATACGTCGCGGCTGAGGGCTGCGGGTAGCTTCTCGCGGTCGCTGGGTGAAGATTTGCGCGTCATGCGCTCCGCGCGAGACGGCGACGTAGGCCATGCGATTGTTGATGAGGTCTTTCGCACCAAGCTCCGTATCTATATTGATAAGGACGCGATTGGCGGTCTGGCCTTGGCTGGAGTGACTCGTCACGGCATAGCCGTGGTCCAAATGCGGGTGTGCCTTGGGGTCAATGCTGACGTTTCGGCCGCTATCCATCTTAATGCCATGCGGCCGTCGTCGGTGACACTCTGGATGGTCCCAAGCTCCCGGTTTGCAACCTTCAGCTCATTCGCCGGTGCAGTGAACTGGATACGGTCACCCACGGAGAACGCCTTCTCCTGCTCCCGGTAGATCGATACGCCTTGCTGCCGGCGCGGGTCGTAGGTATGTTCCTGCATCTGGCCGGCTTTGTCGATCCGCACGACGGTCAGAAGATTGTTGGGAGCGTCGACGCTTTTCACCCGCGCGTACTCGCCTTTGTCGATGCCAGTTTCCTTGGACGTGCGCGAATACAAGAGAACGTCGTTCACCTGAGACTGCGCGGCCCAGGTGCGATCGGCTCCTGTAAGGTCCTGGCGCGGCACAAGAGCGTCAACCCGGTATTCCTCCTTTGCCGACCAAACCTTTTGCCTGCAATTCGGTATGGATCTTCGCGTTGATTTCGGCGCGGGAGCGATTGTCTGGTGAGACAACCAACGTGCTCTCCGGCGAACGTGCATATTCCTTGGCGATTGCCTCAATCCGCGCGCTATGGTCTTTTACCTCATGCACTCTGCCCTGGCGCTCCAGTCCACCGATGGCTTCGCCGACGCGGCCATTTGCAAGGTGTTCAACCACGTTCTTCAGTTCCGGGTCACGCTGGCGCACGATTCATCGAGCTTCACCGTTCGCATGCCCGCTTCCTTTAGCTGGGCGAACGGTCTACCCGCCTCCACCGCCTCATGCTGGCGAGTATCGCAGACCAGGAGAACGCGGTCGTTCGGATGAAGCCGAGTCACGAAAGTCGTGCATTTGCTTGGTGGATGCCAGCGAGCTTTCGTCCAAGACGTATAGCCGCTTCTCACCCGTATCCGGCTGCTGACCTTTGGCAGGGTGGGCCTGCAAGGTCGAAGTCTGAATCCCGGCTCCGGCCAACTGCTGTGCCGCCCGGCTGGTTGGCGCAAAGCCCTCTACCTTATATCCATTCGCTTCGACGCCCTCCCGGACGACGGATAGCGTCGTCGTCTTTCCTGCACCTGCCACACCGTCCAGCCCGACGATCTTTTCCTGGCTTTGGAATATCTGAGTGGCGGCTTCCCGCTGCGTTCCGTTCAACCCGGGATGGCGGCCCAGCGTCTTGACACCCTCACGCTCGTTACTCAGAGAGAAGCGGTATCCCCGGTTCCCTTCCTGCATGCGCCCGATTGTTTCGCGCTCCATGCGAAGCATCGCAGCCGTCGTGAACTGTTCGCTCGCTGCTCCCGGCGATTACGCAATAGTTCGGAACTCACCCTGCGCGGTCCGCCGGTCGAACTCATCCCGCACCTGGCTGGCGCTGGCCTGCCCCATGCTTCGGTCCATGGCCGCCTTCAGAATGGCTCGTTCATCCTGAACAGCGGAACGCTTGAAGACGTGATCGTGAGCGTAGGTCACGGCCTGCTGCGCAACTTTCGGCTGCTCAATCTCCTGCCGCTGCTCCTTGCCAAGCGCCTTCGACACAACCCAATCGGCCTGATATTCATACTGCGCGGCAAGCTCGCGGTGACGATGCAGCACCTCTCCCGGCGATTGAATCACCTTGGAATGGCGCGTTCGGTGCGCGGCCACCTGAGCAGCTCCGGCACCCTCGCGCCCAATCTCTTCCAGGTGCGACTTGATCTGGCCTCGGCGCGGACTCGACGCCTCAAGGTATTCCTGACTGGAGCCCTTGATCTCAGGCTGCCCATGCTGGCCACGCTCGATCTCATAGCCGAGACCCTCAAGGCGGCTGGCAAGCTCCGTCCGGTAAACCGACGTCGCAAACTGCTGCGAGCCGAACAGGCTGCGCGTCCAGCGACCGCTTCGATAGTGTTGAAAACTCCATGTTTCACTGCTGAGGGTCAAAACAGGGGATGGCTGAGGTTCACCTGAATTGCAAACGTCGCGTGTAGGGCATCCTCGCGCGACGTGTTCTTGCGCAGTTACTAGGGTCCGAGTTTTTCAGTACCATTCTTCGTTTGTGGAGCGTCGGTCGATGACGCAATCCTATGGCCGGTCAGCGCGATACCGGGCGGGCGTTGTTCCAAAGGCAGCTTTGAAGGAGCGCGAGAAGTGCGCCTGATTTGCAAACCCACACTCCAGAGCAACTTCAGCCAACCGCGTCCTTCCCTTGCAGAGTTGCTGTCTCGCCTTTTCTAACCGGAGCCGCCTTTGACAATCCCCAATGGTCTCGCCATACGCCTTGCGAAACGCCTTCGCTACATGGACAGGGTGCTTGTGAACGTGACCAGCCAAAAGCTCGTGAGTTGCCGCAGCTCCCGATTGCTGTTCCAGCAAGTCACGACACTGCCTTAGCCAACCGGGGATAGCCTCGTGTTGCGATCCTGTTTCACATTTCCGCCCAAAGGCACCGACCAGTTCCAGCAGCGTTCCTTCCATGACCATCGCCGAGAAGGAGTCGGAGGCTTGCAGTTCCCGAACGACGCGTCGCGCAAGTTCCGTTACCGACGCTGTTCTCAGGAAGGGGGCCTGAGCCAATGGAACCTTCTGGTCTTTCAGGAACTCCAGCCAGGTGTCGTCCGGACGAAAGATGAGCTTTCGAGAATCAATTGGCCCGAAGGACTGTGAATGTGTTTCTCCTGCGGGGTAGAAGAGCATCGCGCCCGGCTTGTGTTCCACCTCTCGGCCTCGGATGTTCTCCCGGTAGGACCCTTCGAGAACAATGGTGAACGAACACTCCTTATGGGAGTGCGGTGCCATTGCTCCTCCCGCAGCATAGGTTCCCAACCGCAGATTATGCATGTCGTTTCCTCAAACGTACAAGGCAATGCTAATCCGGTGCAAAAAGCTTGTCTGAAGAAAGACTTCCATGGCGGCAATTTGTAA
>CALMVK010000088.1 GCA_937873145.1 uncultured Granulicella sp.
GGGTGGGATGGGGTATTTGTTGCCGGCAGAGTATGCGGCGTTTGGGCTGGGGGCGGATACGCCCGATGAACTGATCACGATCGCCTCAGCATTGATGGAGGCGCATTGCAGACGGCCTTCGCTGATGGCGACCCAGTATACGGAGCGCATCCGTTTGACCGCCGGTGCGCAAACGGGGCGGTTGAGCTATGGGCCGCTCTTGCCTGGGGCGTTGCTCTCTGCCCGTGTGCGTTACGCAAAGGGGCGCCGGGGCGAGTACGCCGACCTGACCGGGAACCAACAGCTTGGACTCCAGATTGCCACGGCGTTTGGGTTGCCGGGAACGTGGTCACCTTTGGATGTGTCGACGATCGATGTGTGGGCGGACGCGCGGGAGCTTACCTTTCCGGTGAATTTTCTTGGGCTTGGCTACAACGAGGCCGAGGTGACCTACACGGCTGGATTGGTAACCGTAACCGATCAAATCAGAACGGCCTGCGCACAGGTGGTTCGCAATGCGCAGGCGACGCCGGCGATGAACGTGAAGTCAAGCCGGATGGACACGATGCAGATGCAGTATTTCGCCGACACGCTGATCGACGACGGAGTGCGTGCGCTGCTGAAAGGGTACGTTGCGGAGGCGCTTGGATGAGTGGACCGATGCAGGTAGCAGATACGTTGCTGCGAAGCGTAGGAGGGCGAACGGTGCTGCTCCATGTTCCGGCGCCTGCGGTGCCGGGGGACCTGGGAGAGCAGCTTGGGTTGGCCGTGCCGTTGTTTCAGGATGTGGTGCTGGGACCGGTGGTGTTTCGGAAGTTGAAGCCCAAAGTAGCGACCGCGCAGGCCGAACGTGCAGCACAGTATGAACTTCTGGTCTCGGCTTCAGCGGTGATACAGGCGGTGGGGTCGCTGGCACTCGGAGCAGCAGGAGTGCTGTTTGCTTCCGCGGCGGGAGTGCTGGTGGACGGAACGTTGTTTGAGATTACTTCGGCGACAAGCTCAGAGGCCTTTGGAGAGGTTTACCTATACCGGCTTGGCTTGAAGGGACCGGCGGCGGGTCTGGTTTAAAAGCAGATCCTCCGCTTCGCGAAGGAGGACAACCCAGGAAGGCGGAGGAGCGGATGAGTTTGCAGGTGGCGAAAGACACGTTTTACAAGGTGCTGCGCGATCGCGTGGCAGCGGCCAATCCGGCGCGGACGGTGATCCTGCGCGGGCTGATACGGCCAGGCGTGGTGGTGCAGGAGAACGAGCTTCCCATTGCGGCGCTCGACGGGATTGCGCCTACGGATGCGTTTTGTTTGCGTTGGACGGAGCTGCGGATCGAGGGCCACGGCGCGCTTCCTCTGCTGACGGCGGTATGCGAGGTTCGATACGCCACAGATGGGACGGCCGGCATGGCGGGTCTCGATCGCGGGCGCGCGCTGGGTGCCATGGATGCGGAGTTGATGGCCGCCGTAGGATTGGCGCCGCAAAGCGCGGGAGGAGACCTGGTGACGGAGATTGCAGGAGGAGGAGCTTCCACCGTGACGATTGCGGGAACGCGAGTGTTCTGGGGAGGGCCAACGTTCAAGCCAGCCGCGATGAAGAACGAACGGATGGAGCGCACGGCGGAAGTCGAGGTGTTCTGTTATGGCTACTAGTGCTGTTTCGCTGATCCCGGGAGTCGCTCCTATCGCGCGCCGGGTGCGGGCTTACTTCGCTCCGGTGAATCGAATCTCAGGGCAGCCGACGTTGTTCGATCCTGCGGGAGTGGCGGCTTTTGCGCTTGAAGCGCCTTCCGCGCCGTGGGTCGATCTGGGCTGGTGCACGGGGTTTGCGCGGAAGAACGGAACCAAGGTGGAACCGTTGATTGCCGGCGCGCCAGGGGTCGCCGTGGCGCAGGTACGAACCGAGACGGCAGCCATGGTTACGCTCGAATTCGACAAGTGGGGCAAGTTGCAGATGGCGCTCAGCGCAGGCTGTCAGCAGATGAATGTGCTGAAGACGCCGGCGGGAACGGCAGCCAATGGAAGTGGTGGCAATGCGATTGCGGCAGTCGCCTTGACGGCCGGATCGGCGGCGACTTCAGCAACGGCACTCGATGTGGGAGCAGCGGCAGCAGCCGGATTCAGCATAGGCGATGTGGTAGCCGTGGACGTGGATTATGCCGGGACGACGGGGTTCGTGGGCAGCGGCGTAAGTGGCGGCTATGTGAAGAGTGCGGCGGCGATCGGCACCGACGTGGACTACGTGCGGCGTATTACGTTGAACGTGGCACGCGTTACGGCGATTACGGGAGGTGTGCTGACGTTGGGCTCGGCGTTGCTGGCGGGAGTACCTTCGGCGGGGATGAAGGTAAGCGGCGTGGCAGCGTTCTGCGATCGCGAAGGAGGCAGTTTCTTCCAGGAGTGGTCCGCGCTCTTCTGCCTGGAAGGAGTGCAAGGCGACCGGGTGTTCTATCACTATCCGCGATTGCAGGCGATGAGCGGCGCGACGGAAGTGGAGGAGGACCTGCCGGGCACAGTCAAGGGAACTCTGGCGCGGCTTCGGCTGGCAGGAAGCTTTCGCGCCTTGCCGGTGAAGGATGGAAACGACGGTGAAATGGTCGTTTGTTTTCGGAGTTACCTTCCCGGAGCAATGCGGGCGATTTAGGACCGCGGGAACGCGGAGCAGGGCGGAGTAAGGCGGATCCATAGGACTCCGCGGAGGAAGCGATGTGGAAGTCTGGAGGTTGGATGAGATTAAGGGAAGGTAGACGGGGGCTAGTGGAAGTATGCCTGGCCTGGGCGCTGGTCTTAGGCACAGCGGCGACCGCGGGCATGCCCAGCGGACTGGCGCAGACTGCCGCGGCGCCTGCGACGACTCAGGTGACCGGCACGATCTACGAGGCGAACGGAACGGCAGCTTCGGGAACGGTGCTGATCAGCTGGCCGGCGTTCTCGACGACGAGCGGCGTCAGTGTGCCGGCGGGGTCAACCTCGGTGACGCTTGGAGCGGGAGGTTTGCTGAGCGTGCAGCTGGTGGCGAATGCCGGCTCGACGCCGATGGGGAGTTATTACACGGCGATCTATCACTTGGGTGATGGCTCGGTGACCCGCGAGTATTGGGTGGTGCCGGCGCAGATGGGTGCGGCGCAGGTGAGCGCGATCCGGAGTACGGTGCTGCCTACGAGCGTGGCCATGCAGACGGTGTCGAAGTCGTATGTGGACACGGTGGTTTCGGCTGCCGTTACGGGGCATCCGATCGATAGCTCGACGCCGCTGGTGCTGAAGGCGGGCGACACGATGAGCGGAGCTCTGCTGCTTTCGGCCGATCCAACCGCGCCGATGCAGGCCAGCGATAAGCAGTATGTGGATGCACAGGTGGCGGGCGTCGCGGGAGGACTGGGGCAGAAGGTAAGCTCCGTGGGCCAGGCGACGCAGACGATCGCTCAGGTGCCGGGGACCGAGGTCGACGTCAACATCCTGAACGGGGTGCTGCACGCGAACGACTACCCCAGCGGAGCAGGCAATAACGGCATTGCAAACGCAACCGCGAGCGCGGATTGCGCCAACGGCTGCCAGGTACGGGCAGATCAGACGTATGCCTCAAGCGAGATTGCCGCGCCGACGACGTGGACAAACAAGACGCACGTCGAGGACGATCGCGGCGGCGCGGTCTATGAGAGCTTTCTGAATCCGCTCCCGATGCAGAATCCGGGGCTGAATGCAGCCAAGACGATTACGGTCGTCTCCACGCAACCGGCTCAGTCCGTGCATACGGCAACGGGCTCCGGGCAGGTTTTCTCGACGGGCCTGGTGATCAACAATCAGGCGTTGGCGGGCGGGTCGAATCAGTTTCCTGCGTCGGTCCAGGGGTCGGTGCCTTACTTCAAGTCGACGTACACGGGCTTGAGTCTCGCGGGAACGAACTACACGCTGGGACAGCATGTGCTGTTCGGCGAGACGCAGGATTGTTACGGAGTCGGCGACTGCCTGATGGGCGCGATGTACATGCGGGCTTCGGGCGGCTTCCGGGACAATGCCGACGAGGGTTCGCATCCCTTTGACCGTAACTTTGCCGAAGATGCGCGCGTGTTTGCGGGAACTTGCGCACAGGGCTGCACGCAAGGTGCGACAACGGTGCAGGTGGCGGCCACAGCCAACAGCGGCACGCAAGGAGAGGGGCGGTATCTGATCGATACCAATCCGGCCAAGGTGATCAGTACCGGGACGTTGACCGGCGGCGTGCCGCAGGGTGGGCGGCATCCGGTGGCGAACTTTGCAGGGACTACGTTTCCGGTCAGCGTGCTGCTCGAGACGGCACAGACCATTCCTTCGCAGGCGAGTGCCATTGCACCGGGCACGGTCTCGGTAGCAATTGTGACCAGTGGCGTTCCCACGGGCTACGGGGCAAGCACCGCGGCGCTGCCGGCGTCGAGCGGTGTGGCTTGCGTGGCGGATGTGGGTGCAGGGGGCGGGCAGTTTGAGACAGCGGCGTACACGGTGGTCGATGCGAGCCATGTGCAGCTGACGTTGATTCGTCCGCACGCTGCAGGAGCGACGGTTGCGGTAGGCGGCTTGTGCGGCTACGGGTTGGAGCAGACCGTCGATACGATCAACGGCATTCGTCAGGTCTTTCCGGTGGTGGCTTCTGTTTCGGCAACAAGCCTGTTGTATGCAGGAGGCATCGATGCGATTGTCGGCGTGCAGGGCTCGACCAGCGCTTATGCCAACATCAACTTAGCCGTAGCATCAATTGCGCGCACAGGCAACGTAGTTTCCTTGACTACGGTTCAGAATATGCCGGCCGATATTAACGGCCTGTCGATGACTGTGCAGGGAGTAACGGATTCGAGTTACAACGGGACCTATGCGATGTCTAGCACGGGACCTAACTCCCTCACCTATGTGGACAACGGACCTAACTCGACCAGTACCAGTGGAAACGTGAGTTACACCACGGGCGGCTTCACTCTTTACCCAATGGCGGAGGTACTGAGCGTCTATAACCAGACCACCAAGGCCGTGGATGGACAGATGACGCTGGCGGCAAACAATGTGTCCTGGGCGGCGGGTGATTCTTTGGAACTGCCGCATTACTTCCAGGAGTGGGTCTCTGCAGACCAAGATATCGTCACGGAATACACGCCGCGCGCCACGAGAAACCAATCGGCGGGCGTATTCTACGCGGGCAACAATGGGCCTGGACTTTCAGGCTTTCAGATTCAAAATGCAGTGCCTGTTTCAGGCTACTTCGGCAATGGAGGAACTCACTCCGTGCCTAACTCCGGGCTGAATATTGTCGGTGTCTGGAGCAATGGCCTTGAGATGCAGGCCGGGGAAGGCGCGGCTGTTTCCGTGCACTGTAACTCGCATGGATGTAATACGTGGAACTCGGCTTATAACTTGTTCCAGATGGATACCGGAGTTGGGCAGGATAGTTTGAATTATTCGCCGGCGAACAGTGTGTTGACTTTCAATCTTCGGGGAACGCAGTTTCAGTTCACGCCTACGGGGATGACGGCGGGCACGATCCATGCCACGACGGTGAACGCGGGTACGGTGACGGGCCTGTTTCAAGGCACGGTGGCTGCTTCGAGTCTGCCGGTGTTCGGTGCGTCGGGCGCGGCGCATGCCGTAGGCGCGGTTCCGGATCCAGGAGCAACGGCCGGTGCAACACGGTTCTTACGCGAAGACGGCAGCTGGGTGAACGGCAGTGGCGTGGTGAGCTCGGCCAGTGGATTTACAACGACGGCGCCGCCCAATCTTCCCAAGCGGACGAGCCTGCTGGGCGAGTACCTGCTGGCGGAGGGAGCGGGCACGATCGCTCACGATACCAGCGGCTCGGGCAACGATGCGACGATCACGGGCGGCACGTGGGAGGGCACGACGGACCTGAACTTTACGGATCTGGCCTCGTACATTCAACTGCCAACCGCGGTGAACCAGGCGAACACGTTTCAGTTTGCAATCTATGAGCCGCCGTTCGGCTCGGGCTCAGGTGCGCTTCCTCCGGGCAATGGCGGGGAGTACAACTGGGGCTCGAATGCGGCTTTGCTGTGCGGAACGAACACAAGCTTTACCTGCCTGATCTCAACCTCGGTGCTGAACGGTTTGATCTCGCCAAGGTTCGATGCCTTCGGTACCAGCAACACGGAGGCCTGCGAGCCGCTGAGCGCTGGCTGGCATGTGGTGACGTTTGTGAACGGGCAGGGCGGTGCACAGGACCACTGGTACTACGACGGTGCGGAGAGTCCGTGCTACATCAACCAGGGAACGGGTGGCATTACGCATCCGACCTCCGGGAACTACCAGATCGGCGGCTCGAATGAGCGTGGCGGCAACTGGTGGGCCGGCAAGGTTGCGGCGGCCTGGGCCTGGAGCACCTCGCTCAGCGCGAACGATGTGGAGGCGGCCTCTTCGGCGGCGACCGCGTACGTGAAGAGCAAAGGCGGCTTTACGCAATATCGGCCGGTGCAGCATGCCAGCTCGGAGATCGTGGTTGGGATGGACTCGCTGACCAGCGGCTGCTGCGGCGTGAGCTCACCGGCGAAGGCCTGGCCGGTGAACCTGAGCTTGACGGACACGACGTACTCAAGCAACGTGGTGAACCTGGCGCAGGGTGGAACGACGGTGTACGACCATGCGGCGATGTTCGACATGCTGTATGCGCCGGTGATCGGCAATCGCGCTTCGGGCAATACGGTGGTCATTCTGTGGGGCGGCATCAACGACTTTGAACACAACCTCACGGCGCGAATGGCGGCGAACGGCTTGAAGTCGATGGTGCAAAAGTCGAAGGCGCTCGGAGCGAGGGTGGTGATCGCTACGCCGATCAGTAACAGCACAGGCGGTGCGGATGCCAATTTGAAGGATGTACTGGCACCGATCCTGCGGCAGGAAGCTTTTGCCTGGGGCGCGGACAACGTGGCGGATTTGGCGACGATTCCTCAGCTAGGGGCCGATGGCGCCTTCGCGAATACAACGTACTTTGCCGATGGGGCGCATCCGACGGACACCGGCGAGCTGCTGGTCGATGCAGTGATGAGCAATGCGGTCAACGAGTTGATTGGGGCGACCGAGACGAATCGGCATACGACGGCCGCGGCAAGCTACACGGAGGTTGCGGGCGACCGGTATCTCGATCTGACCGGGACGGCGGCGCAGGCGGTGACGCTTCCGGATTGCACGGGCTATACGTTGCCTCGGCAGGTGGTGAACCTGGGAGCGGCGGCCGGCACGGTGGCTCCGATCAGCGGGCAAACGCTGACTGGATCGGGGGCGCTTGCGGTCGGAGCGCGTGCGATGTTTGTGCCTGTACCAGGCGCGCTTGCGACCGGTGGATGCCGTTGGGAGCGGACGCAGTAAAGCGGACGCAGTAAAGCGGACACAGTAAAGCGGACACAGTAAAACAGGGGAGCAAAACAGGGAGCAGGCTGGGGAAGTCGCCGGCCTGCTCTCTCGATTTGTGTGCTGGAGTTTCTGGTGAGTGACGATGAAGTGCTGGATCAACTGGGACACAGGTTGGAGCAGGAACGCGAGTTTGGCATGTTCCTGGCGCGCCATTTGCTGCGGGTAAGAGATCGCGGCGGACGCTTGCAGCCGCTCAAGGCGAACGCCGTGCAGCAGGCCTTTGAGGCCAGGCGGGGCCAGGAAAATATCGTCTTGAAGGCCAGGCAGATGGGGCTGACGACCTGGGTGGCGGGGCAGTTTTTTCTGAAGACGATCCTGGCGCGCGGTGTGCTGACTGTGCAGGTGGCGCATACGCGGGAGGCTGCGGAGGGCATCTTCGGGATTGTGCAAAGGATGTGGGAAAATCTGCCCGAACCTTTGCAGGAGGGTCCGCTGCGGCGATCGAAGGCAACCGCGGGACGGATGATCTTCGGCGAACGGGACAGTGAGTTTCGCGTGATCAGCGCAGGCGAGGAGAACGCCGGGCGTGGATTGACGATTCAAAATCTGCACCTGAGCGAGATTGGACGATGGCCCGGAGATGCGGCCGCGACGCTGGCCGGGCTGCGGGCGGCGCTGGCTCCGGGAGGCGAGCTGACCATGGAGAGCACACCCGCCGGGGCGTACGGATGTTTCTACGAACAGTGGATGCGGGCGGAAGAGGCCGGCGTGACGCGCCACTTCTTTCCGTGGTGGATGGAACCGGCCTACGTGGGGTTTGCGGCAAGCGGATGGAGCGTGGACGAGCGCAGGTTGGTGGAGGCGCATGGCTTGACGGCGGAGCAGATCGGGTTTCGCCGCGGGCTCGAGCGCAGCTTTCGCGGGCTACGGTCGCAGGAGTTCGCGGAAGATGCGGTGAGCTGCTTTAAGGCGACGGGCGAGTGCTGCTTTGAGGTGGCGGCGATCGAGCGCCGGATGGCGGAGCTTCCGGAGCCTCTGGAGCGGCGGCGTGGAGGCGCTTTGCTGGTCTGGTTTCCGGCGCTCAAAGGTAAAGAGTATCTGGTGGCTGCCGATACAGCCGGAGGAGGCGCGGAGGGAGACTATGCGGCCGTGCAGGTGATCGAGCTGGCAACGGGCCTGCAGTGCGCGGAGCTGCGGGAGAAGATTGGCACGCTGGAACTGGCGCGTGTGGCGGCCGGGCTGGCACGGGAGTACGGCGGGGCGATGATTGCGGTCGAGCGCAACAACCATGGGGCCGGAGTGCTGGCGTATCTCGACGCGATCGAGCGATATGCGCGGGTGTATGAGCAGCACGGGGTGGCGGGTTGGTTGACCTCGGCGGGGAGCAAGCCGGCCATGGTGAGCCGCATGGGCGCGCTGCTGGCGGAGTCCGCGGAGATGTTTCTGAGTGCGCGCCTGCTCGAGGAGTGCAGGACGTTTGTGACGGGAGCCGGAGGACGGACGGGAGCGGCGCAGGGAGCACACGACGATTGCGTGATGGCCATGGCGATCGCGCAGACGGTACGGGCAGAGAGGCTGGAGCGGCAACGCGGATAAGACGGACAAACCAGATAAGAGCGGATACGACCGCCTCGAATTTCTTCAAACGTCTGATTCTCTTCTCTTCTATCTGCGTTCGTCCGCTTTATCCGGGTTTCGGGTTTCGTCTTCTTCGCGTTACGGTATGTTGGAAAGCGGAGGATGAGCTCTTGGCGGTGTTGGCGGTGCAGGCGATTCGACGGATGCGGGGCGGGGCGCAAAGTCAGCTGATGCTGGGGGCGGACGGCAAGCTTTGGGTCGTCAAGTTCCAGAACAATCCGCAGCATCTGCGGGTGCTGGCCAACGAGTTGATCGCGACGCGGCTGGCCGAGGCGGTCGGGCTGACCGTTCCGGCAACCGAGGTGGTGGAGGTGACCCGCTGGCTGGCGGAGAACACACCGGAGATGCGGATCGACTTCGGACTGGGTCGGACCGAGCGCTGCGCCGCGGGGTTGCAGTTTGGAAGCCAGTTTGTCGGAGGACTGATCCCGGGGCAGGTGGTCGATTATCTGCCGGAGCCGCAGCTGGATGAGATACGCAACCGGGCGGAGTTCGCCGGGATGCTGGTGCTCGACAAGTGGGCGGGCAACTGCAACGGACGCCAGGCGGTGTTTGAGCGCAAGGCGCGCGAGCGGAAGTACCGCGCGGTGTTTATCGACCAAGGCTACTGCTTCAATGCGGGGGCCTGGACGTTTCCGGATGCGCCGCTGCGGGGCGTGTACCCGCGCAACCGGGTATATGCGGAGGTGACGGGCTGGACGAGCTTCGAGCCTTGGCTGAGCCGTGTGGAGGCTCTGGCTGCGGGCAAGCTGTGGGAGATCGCGGAGTGCGTGCCGCCGGAGTGGTACGGCGGCGATCCGGCCGAGATCGAGCGGCTGGTCGAGACGATGCTCGAGCGCCGGAGCAAGGTACGGGAGCTGATCGAGGAGTTTCGCGATTCGGCCCGTGAACCTTTCCCGATGTGGAACAACGGGCGGACGATTGCTGGGTTGAGGCAGTTCCCGATGGGGCTGGAAGCGTCTAGATTGGTGATGTAGAGGGAAGCATGGAAGGGCAAAAGACGCCCGGAAGGCATCCGCGAAGTCGGCAAGGTTCGCAAACTCTTGAAGACAAGATGCTTGAGGATAAGACTCTTAAGGAGAGGAGCAAAGGGTGCAGGAGCGCGTGCCATGTGAGTTCTTCCTCTTCCGCTATGTGCCGGATGTGGTGAAGGGCGAGTTCGTGAATATCGGCGTCCTGCTGCGGGAGGCGGCAGGCGCGGCCACGCGGGTGCCCGAGGTGCGATTTACGCGCGACTGGAGCCGGACGCGCTGCCTGCATGCGGATGCGGACGTGGCTTTGCTGGAAGGGCTGGAGCAGGAGATCGTGGCACGGCTGCGGACCGGGGTCAGCGCGCGCGATCCCAAAGCGGTGCTCGATACACTCGAAGATTCGCTTTCGAACTCGGTGCAGATGACCGAGCCGAAGGCCACGCTGGCGGAGAACGTGGCGACGGAGATCGAGCAGCTAATGCGGCTGTATGTGGAGCCGATGCGGATGCCGCGCGGCCAACAGAAGAGCGGCCGGGAGAAGGGCGGGCGGGCGCGCCTGCAGGCGGCGCTGCGGACGGAGTTTGAGCGCGCGGGCGTCTGGGGGCTGATGCGCAAGCGGATTGCCGCCGCGGCCTACACCGGCGCGGGCGACCCGTTGAAGATCGATTGCGGCTATCGCGCGAACCTGCCCGGAACGGCTGCCGGGGGCACGGTCAAGATGTTTCATGCGGTATCGCTGGCGGTCGACGTTGAGTCGGCGAAAGGACTGGCGTTTTCGGCTCCGCAGCTGCGTGGAGGAGTCGAGCGCGTGGAAGGCGCGCGACTCGAGATGACGGCGGTGATCGAACCGCTGCGGACCGTTGCCGCCGCGGAGAGCGAAGAGCAAGAGCGCTACACGTTCGGCGTGGAGGCGATGGAGCGTCAAGAGATCCGGGTAGTGACGCTCAACGATCTGGCCCGGGTTGCGGCGACTGCGGCACGGGAGCTGGGCTTGTAAGCGATTTATAAAGGAAGTGATCTATAAAGATCCCGGCTTTACCGGGAAGAAGCGATTGAACGAGGGACGCGGCTCAGGCTGCGTCCCTTTTTGCGTTTCAAAAACAGCACGGAGGTGCTATGGGAATCGGAGAGCGTGTAAAGGGTGCATGGAGTTCACTGCGGGGGATGGAGGCGGCCGCGAAGGCGGCTTCTCCAGAGGCCGGGCGCAAGACCTTGGCGATGCCGTCTATTTTGACGCCGTATCGGCCGGGAGGCCTGCCAACCGTGCCGAAGCCGACTGCGGCCAATCTGCGTAGATTTGCAGAGACCCCGGTGGCGCGGCGGGCGATCAACATCGTCAAGAACCGGATCGCCAGCATGGACTGGCAGATCCGGGTGCGGCGCGGCTACGTGGCCGCCGAGGTTGAGGACGCCCACCTCCGGATGCATGCGCTGCGGCGCGCGCTCGAGGAGCCGAACGCCGGGGACAGCTTTCGCACCCTCTGGGAGCAGGTGATCGAGGACACCCTGGTGGGCGGGTTCGGTTCGGCGGAGATGCGGGCCACCGGCGATCCGGAGCGGCCGTTTGAGCTCTTTGCCGTCGACGGCGCCATGATCCAGGTGGACCCGAAGTGGAACGGCAGCCCGGAGATGCCGCGCTACGGCTTCGTGACCGGCCAGATCGGCGAAGGCGCCGTTACGCCGCTCAAGGATGACGAGTTGATGTATGTCCGGCTGAACCCGCGCACCTATACGGCCTTCGGGCTTGGCCGGATGGAGGTGGCGTTCGAGTCGATCGGCCAGTTTCTGAGCGCGAATCGCTATGCGGGACGCCTGGCCTCGAACTCGGTGGTGCAATATGCGCTTTGGCTCGATGAGGCCACGCCGGAGCAGCATGACCGCCTGATCCGGTGGTGGCAGGATGAGATCGAAGGCACAGGCCGGGTGCCGGTGCTGAGCTCGGAGAAGAAGCCGGAGGTCTTGCAGTTCTCGGGCGGCACGGACGCCGAGCTGCGGCTCGCGTGGCAGGAGTTCCTCATCCGCATGATCGGCAATGCCTTCGATCTTCCGCCGATGCTGCTGGGCCTGGAGAACGATGTCAACCAGTCGACCGCGGGACAGCTGGCGGACGAGGCCTTCCAAAGCTCGATCGTGCCCGTCGCGAAGCTGATCGCGGAACACATCACCCGCGACATCTTCGCCAAGCTCCTGGGCTGGCGGGAGTTTGAGTTTGTCTTCAACGATCTCGAGACCCGGGACGAGCAGGAAGAGGTAGCCATGCAGGTCCAGTTGCTGAACGTGGGCGTGCTGAGCGTGGCTGAGGTACGCGCGATGCGTGGGCTACCGCCGGCGCCGGTGCCCGAGGAGGCCGTTTGCGACTGACGATCGACAATCTGGATGGTCTGGGTGCGGTCGACTACAGCGCGGCCGTGGATGGGTCGGAGGCACTGGCGATCGAGAGAGCGTTGAATGCTCCCTCGCTCGCCAAAGGCCTGCTGTGCCTGAAAGGAACGAACCTCGCGGTGCCGGTGCGGAGAGGGCGTGTGGTCCTTACCTCCGCCGCCGGGATCGTGCTGTTTACGGGCTATCTCGCCACCGAGCCGGTTCCCGTGTACGCAGGGGTGGCGAGCGAGGGCTCGGTCTACCGGTTGGCCTTCAGCGCCATCAGCGATGAGTGGCTGCTCGACAAGCAGACCGGCACGGCGCTTCTGGGAAGCGTCTCCGGCAGTCCGTCCGGCACGGCGCTGACCGAGCTGGCCACACGCGCGGGGGCGGGTACGCTGACGACTACCGGAGTCACCAACAGCCGGGCCGTCGGCGTGCTCGAGTCTGCGGAGGATCTTGCCTGGTCCGGTCAGGCGGGTTTGCTCGCCAACGCCAGCTATTCGGCGTACCGCGCGTTGGGCGGAGCCTTGCAGATCACGCAGGCGGGCAGCGTCGTGCACACCTTCAACGATGGCGATGGCTCGCTCAGCGTGGCGGGGCTTCAGACGGCGTCGGCGCGCGAGCTGGCCAACGACGTCACGGTCAGCGGCGCGATGGAGCCGTCCATCTACTGGACGGAGGTCTTTCTGGGCGACGGCACAACCACCGTCTTCAACCTGCAAGGCGAGCCGGAAGCACCGGAGGCCGGCCACGGAACGCTGCTGGCGGACTCGTTTACGGGAACCACCTTCAACCTGCAGCGCTGGGCGATCGCCGATCCAGGATCGCACCTGAGCGTCGGCGGCGGGGCTGGCGCGCAAACAGGCGGTGCGGGCCTTAACCTGACCGGAGGCAACGGAGTCGACGGCGGAACTGTACTGCAGGCGTGGGACACAGTCGAAGTCGGAGGCACCCTCGTCGCGCAGTTCACCGGCGTCGTGCTCGGCCCGGCCAGTGCGGGCGTGGTGTGCGGGATGTACCAGGGTTCAGTGCTCCAGGCCAACTGCTTTGCCGGCTTCAACGTGCGGCAGTCCGGCGGGCAAACCGTCCTCACTCCCATGGTCAACGGCGTCGAAATAGGAACCACATCGACCTTGGTCAGCGGACACAGCTACACGTTGCGCCTGCGGATGCACTGCGTGGAACTACTGCGGGTGCGGCAAAACTACTACGCCATGGTCGACGCGCCGGGCGGAGCGCAGGTGCAGGCATTTGGCGGAGGCCTGGTGAGCGCTCCGGCAGCCCTGGTCTTTGAGCTGCGCGATGAAGGCTCAAGCTCCAACACGCCGATCACGGTGCTCTACGACGGTTCCGTCCCAAGCTCACCGGCGCTGGTCAGCTTCGTTGCCGTCAACAGCGTACAGCTCTTCGGCTCGATTGGCAGCGTGCTCCTGACCCGCACCGGTTCGGCCTGGGTCCGAAGCGTCAACGCGACCACCGGCACGCCGTTTACCCGGCTAATCGGCAAAGCCAGCCAGGGCGCAGATTGTAGCGTGACCTCCTCCGCGACCGGGAAGGTGACGTTCTTCACGGGACGCGCTCCGGCCGCGGGAGAGTACGTCACCGTAGCCTACCGCGGCCGCCGCAGAGCGGTCGCGCGACTCGCGGACCAGGCAAGCCTGGCGGCAGAGACCTCCGGCGGAGGCATCGGCACGGCACGCTGGCTGGGCAAGGTGGTCAGTCCTGCGGCGCGCTGCACGGCGGATTGCGAGAGCGCGGCACTGGCTGTGCTTAGCTTCTCGACCAATCGTGCGGCGGCGATCCGTGGCCGGTACACCGCCGTCCGTCCTACGGCAGGCGGAGACATCTGGCCGGGAGACGTGCTTGCCTTGACGACCAACGGCGACCTGGTCAGCGTGGTCGTGCGGACCGTCGAGGTGCAGGATCAAGGGGCCAGTCCGGAGGCGCTGACGTACACGATCGCCTTTGCGAATGACTGGGCCGAGAGCCTGGGAGTGAAGCTGTCGGAGACGATTGCGCCCGACGCTCTGCTTCCCCAGACAGCGCTCGCGTTGGCTCCCGGCGCGTCCGCCCCTGTGCTCGCCAACCTGCAACAGCTGACGTTTGTGGCCAGTGCGACTGCCTTGACGGTGGACGCTGGCCTGACGGCTCCGGCAGGCGGCGGCTTTGAGGTAAGACGCAGAGACGGCGGCTTTGGCGCGAGAACAGGCAGCAGCGCCAGCGGAGACCTGGTCCTGCGCAGTCCGGTACGGGGCTTCACCATCCCACGCGCGGCCGTGCAGGAGGCATTTTTTATCCGCATGTACGACGCCTCCAACCCGCCGCTCTACTCGCGGGAGTCCACCGCAATCGATACAGATCTGCCTATTTCCTAACCAAGAGGAGGAGTGCATATGACGGAGTTTGAAGGGCAAGTGCTGGCAGATCTGCACGTGCTGCGCAGCCAGATGGAACAGGTGATGGGGATCGGCCAGCCGGGCAGGCTGCATCTGCTCGAAAGCCGCGTGAGCAAGACCGAGCAGGGCGTCCAGCGCGTGAAGGGCTTCGTCGCGGCCTGCAGTTTTGCCTTGACGCTGCTGCACCTGGCAATCAGCTATATGGGCGGAAAACACAACTAGGAGGCAAGCCATGGAGTTTGTGAAGTTCTTTCTGCGCGGGCTGGCCATCTTGCCCAGTCTCGTCCAAGGCATCGAGTCGCTGTACGGCGCCAAGACCGGCGCGCAAAAGCGTGAGGCAGCGATCGCCATCGTCGGATCGACCATCGGCGTGGTGGATGCAGTCGGCGCCAAAACGATCGTCGATCCGGCTAAGTTCACCGAGGCCCTGGGCGTCATCGTCGATGGCGTGGTCGCCTGCCTGAATGCCAGCGTCTGGAGCAAACAGTAGCAGGCGGCCCTGGCCAGCAACACCTTCACCAGCAACGCTTCGGCCATAGCCGCCGTTATAATCGGGGGCTATGGCTGAGGTCTTAACGGTGCCGCTGGTCGGAGTCGTCATGGGAAGTCGCAGCGACTACACGGTCATGCGGGCGGCGGTCGAGATCCTTGAGGAGTTTGGTGTACCGCATGAGGCACGGGTCGTCAGCGCGCATCGCACCCCGGAGTGGATGGTAGCCTACGCGCAAAACGCCGTGCCTCGAGGTCTGCGCTGCATCATCGCAGGAGCTGGTGGAGCAGCGCATCTTCCCGGCATGATTGCCGCGCTGACCGTACTTCCGGTGCTGGGCGTGCCCGTCGCAGCAACGGCCTTGCAAGGCATGGATGCGCTGTTGAGCATCGTGCAAATGCCGCGCGGCGTGCCGGTGGGAACGTTGGCGATCGGAGCCTCGGGAGCGGCCAACGCCGCGCTGCTCGCGGTCGCCATGCTGGCCACCACCGATCCGGAGCTGCAGAAAAAACTCGTAGCACGGCGGGAAGCGGCGCGGGATCAGGTGCTGGCGGAGTCGCTCGAGGACCAAGGAGCATCGGCATGAGCGCGCTTCTGCCCGGAGCGACCATCGGCATCTTCGGAGGCGGCCAGCTAGGCCGCATGATGGCCATGGCCGCGCGCGGCATGGGCTACCGCATCCTGGTGCTCGATCCAGACCCCGGCTGCCCCGCACGCTTCGTCGTCGATGGCTGCATCGAGGCCGCCTGGGACGACAGCCGAGGCGCGGCAATGCTGGCCCGCGGCTGCGACGTGGTGACCCTCGAGATCGAACAGATTGGCCCGCACAGCATGGCTTCGGCGGCCACCTTCTGTCCCGTGCGACCCGGGGGCGCGTTGCTGGCGATCGTTCAGGACCGCATCGAGCAGAAAGACTGGCTGCGTAAGCATGGCTTCCCCATCGGGGACTACCGGGCCGTACGGACGCTGGATGAAGTCCGCACCGCCATCGAGGAGCTCGGCGGACGATGCTTCTGCAAAAGTGCCACGGGCGGATACGATGGCCGAGGCCAAGGCAGAGTCGGCTTTGGCCCCGCGGCCGTCACCGACACCGACGTACGCGGCGCATGGGAGGCACTTGGCGAAGGACCGGGGGTCGTCGAACAGGCGATCGACCTGGAGCGCGAGATCAGCGTCCTGGTGGCACGCCGTCCGAGCGGCCAGGTAAAGGTCTATCCCGCGGCTTGGAACCACCATGAGAACCAGATCCTCGACTGGAGCGTAATCCCGGCAGCGATCCCCGAAGCCTTAGAGACAAAGGCACGCACCATTGCGGCAGAGATTGCGGACACCTTCCAGTTGGAGGGCCTGCTCGCGGTCGAGATGTTCGTCACCAGCCAGGGAGATCTGCTGGTGAACGAGATCGCTCCACGGCCGCACAACAGCTACCACGAGAGCGAGCGCGCCTGCGTCACCAGTCAGTTCGAACAAGCCATCCGCGCCGTCTGCGACCTGCCCTTGGGAGACGTCGAAGTGGTGCAGCCTGCCGCGATTGCAAATCTGCTGGGAGATCTTTGGCTGAACGCAGATGGCTCCGCACGAGAGGTTTGTTTTGACAAAGCCCTGGCAGTGCCGGGCGTTCGCATCCACTTGTACGAGAAGCTGAAGCCGCGCAAAGGCCGAAAGATGGGTCACCTAAGCGCGGTGGGAGCCAGCGTGGAGGAGGCGGTAGAGCGGGTCTTGCAGGCGAGAGCAGCCCTGCAATAGCCGCCTACCCGATGTCCTCGCTCCAGTGCTGCAGATAGCCTTTGAAGTCGCTCATGAACTTTCCGGCGTCTGCCCCGTCCACGATGCGGTGATCGAAGCCTAGTGTGAACCGTTGAATGGAGCGGATGGCAATGGTGTCGCCGCCGTCCGCGTCGGTGATCACTTCGGCTTCCTTGTTCAGCCCGCCCACGCCCAGAATCGCGGCTTGTGGCTGATTGATGATGGGCGTACCAAACTGCTCGCCAAAGATGCCGGCGTTGGTGATGGTGAAGGTTCCTCCGGAGACCTCATCCGGGGTAAGTTTCTTTGTGCGTGCACGCTCCGCAAGATCCACAATCGAGCGGCCGATGCCGAGGAAGTTCTTCTCTTCACACTGCTTGATCACCGGAACGATCAACCCCCAATCGAGCGCAACCGCGATCCCAATGTTGATGTTTTTGTTGTAGAGAATGGCGTCGCCTTGAATCGCGGCGTTGACTACAGGGTGCTTGCGCAGCGCATAGATAGCGGCACGCGTGATGAAGGGCATGTACGTTAGCTTGACGCCGTTCCGCTGCTCATACTTGCTCTTTTCCTTCTCGCGCAGCCGCACGATCCGCGTCATATCCACCTTGAACACGGTGTGCACGTGCGGGCTGGTGCGCTTGGATTCCACCATGCGCTGCGCAATGATGGCACGCATTTTGGTCATCGGAACAAGTTCGCCGAGTTGCTGCACACCGCCAGCCGCCTTCGCGGGAGCCGTCGTGGCCGCTGCGGATTGCACCGCAGAGAGCGATGCTTCGACGGTGGTCGAACTTCCGGGCCTGGTCGCGGCTTGCTGCGCAGCCTGCGCCGGGCTCTGCTGCCCCGCGGAGGCTGCAGAGGCGATGCCGGGAGTCGTAGGCTGGGTCGCCTGGGCCGGCTGGTTTATAGACTGGGTGACGGAAGGCTTTTCCAGATGGCCGAGAATATCCTGCTTCGTAATGCGGCCGGAGGCTCCGGTGCCGGCAACCTGTTGCAGGTCAACGCTGTTCTCGGAGGCGATCTTCCGGACCAGCGGCGAGGAACGAGGCGTCTCCCCCACGGCCGCGGAAGCTGTCTCCGCTGGGGCAGAAGCCGTAGCTGCTGGCGCTGGTGCGGAAGCTGTGACACCGGCAGCCGGTTGCGCCGAGGCTGCGCCGCCAATCATGGCGACCACCGTATTGACGGTGACCGTAGCACCCTCCTTCACCAGGATCTCCGTCAGCTTGCCTTCGACCGGCGACGGGATCTCTGCGTCCACCTTGTCGGTCGAGATCTCGAAGATCGGTTCATCGCGTTGAACCGTATCTCCCACGTTCTTCAGCCACTTGGTGATCGTCCCCTCGGTAATGGACTCGCCCATCTGCGGCATCCGAATCTCCGTCCCAGCCTGCGAGCTGTTCGCCTCCGGAGCAGCAGCCCCGGCACCAGCCTCCGTTTGCGGCGGAGCGATCGAGGCTTCCTGGGCAGCCGTCGCTTCCGCGGCCGGGGTAGCCGCATCCGCCTGCAAATCCACTGCGGCAGCAGAGGCCGCAGGAGCAACCGTGGCCGCCGCACCGGACCCGGCCTCGTCGATCATGCAGACCACCGTGTTGATGCTGACCGTGGCGCCCTCCTGAATCTTGATCTCTCCCACCACACCCGCGGAGGGCGAAGGAATCTCTGCATCCACCTTGTCGGTTGAAATCTCGAACAGCGGCTCATCGCGTTCCACGTTCTCGCCCGGCTTCTTCAGCCACTTGGTGAGGGTGCCTTCGGTGATCGATTCACCCATCTGGGGCATGACTACTTCGGTCGGCATAAGGGTCTTTCACTCCTGCAAAACGGAAAAGAGCAGCCCCTGGATTATAAGACGGGACGCTCGCCACAGGACGGCGATGGGCGTTTATAGAACATTGGGAGCGACGGACGAAAGCAGCTCCTTCTCCGAGCCGCACCACAGCATCTGCCGCGCAAAGATGCGCCCGAAGTTCCGGATGAGGGCATGCAGCGCCGCGCGCATCGTGGGAGCAGGCGTCTGCGGCGACTCAACTTCAAGGCTCGTCACCGCAGCGTCGCGAAGACCGCAAGGCACGATCCAATCGAAGTCGCGGAGGTCCGTCGTCACGTTCAACGCAAAGCCGTGCGAGGTGACGGCCTGCGAAACATGGACGCCGATTGCGGCAATTTTCTTGGCCGACGCGCTCCCGTGCGCAGAGGTCCACACCCCGGTACGGCCGGGAATGCGCTCCGTCAGCACCCGAAACTCTCCGCAGGTACGAATCAGAACCTCCTCCAGCATGCGCACAAAATCCACCGGACCCAGGTATGCGCCGCGTTTGCCGGGAAGATCGCCGCGCAGATCCACAATCGGGTAGCCCACCCACTGGCCAGGGCCGTGATACGTCACATCTCCGCCGCGCTTCACCTCATGCAACTCCACGCCTTTGGCGCGCAGCAGCTCATCGCTGGCCAGCACATGCTCGCGCTTTGCATTGCGGCCCAGCGTCAGCACGGCAGGATGCTCCAGTAGCAGCAGCGTATCGCCAATCTGTCCGGCCTTCCGCGCCGCAACCACGCGCTGCTGCAAGGCCAGGCCGTCGCCATAGGAGATCCGGCCAGGCGATAGAATCTGAACGATCATGCCGATACTCCTATGCGTCCAGTCTACGATCTTGCACGCTGCCTGGAAACAGAACCGCCCATGACCTCCGACCAAGCACGCAGCTCCCACACCGCAAGCCGGCCAAAGCTGATGTATGTCCTTGCGCTTGCGCCCGGCAAGATCGGCGGCATCGAGAAGTTTCTGCGCTACTTTGCGGAGGCACTCGATCGCGCGGGCTGGGACGTCGTCTTGTGCTTCGAAGGCCAGATCGCTCCCGCATTCCGCGAGTACATTGCGAGACCCAGCGTAACGCTGGAGCTGCTGCCGAACCAGGGCGATCTGGGGCTGGCCTGCGCCGGAGCCCTGTGGAAGCTGCTGCAAAACTATCGGCCGGCCGTCTTCGTCTACGCCTTTCACGGGGTCATGCGTGTCTTTCCATGGCTGGCAAAGCTGAGCGGCGCTCGCCGTATCTTCTTCAACGATCACTCCTCACGCCCACCGGGCCAGGCGCCCGGGCCGCTGAGCCTACCCAAGCGGATCGTCGGCCATCTGCTTACGTCTCCTTTGACCGGTATCGTCAGTGTTGCGGAGTTCACCGAGCGTACCGGACGAGCGTTCGGCCTCACTTCTGCCTCCGGTGTAGTGATCCAAAATGGCGTTGAGCTGCCGGTCTTCGATCGGTCCCGAGGAGTCGCGTTTCGCACCCGCTACAGCCTCCCCCAGGACGCAATCGTGATTGCGCAGGTTTGTTGGATGGTTGAAGTCAAAGGAGTTGAGACGATGCTGCGCGCCGCGGCTCAGCTGCTGCAGCAGCCACGAAACGTCCACTTCGTTCTCGCCGGCGACGGGCCAAAGTTGAACGAGTATCGCGCGTTGGCGAAGACTCTCGCGCTCGAGGCAAACGTAACATTCACAGGAAAGCTCGCGAATCCCACGGAACTGGGACTGTTTGAGGCAGCCAACATCTACTGCCAGCCCTCGCTCTGGCAAGAGGCCAGCCCACTCGCAGTCCTCGAGGCGATGTCGTTTAAGCTACCGGTAGTGGCCAGCAACATCGGCGGCTTGCCCGAGCTGGTAGAGGAAGCAAATACGGGATACCTGATCCCGGCCGGCGACAGCGAAGGGCTTTGCCATACTCTTGAACGCCTCCTCGACGATCGGCAGCTTCGTCAGCGGTTGGGTAACAACGGATACGACGCCGTCTTCCGGCGACATCGTATCGAGCACGTCGCCGAGCGTTACGTGAAGCTGTTTCTAAGCAACGGCAACCCTGCCGTGCCGCAGCGCTAAGCGACCCCGCTTAGCGCTGCCGGCTCAACTGCATACGCACCCTTTACGCTCGTCATTCTGGCGAAGCCAGAATCCCCGTATCTGTTTTCTCCAGTTGCACTACAGCTGGTAAATCACGCTAAGCATTCACCGCCATCCCTTCCACGCTCGAGAAGCCATCGAGCAGGCTCTCGGCCACCGTGGGATGCGCGTGAATCGTAAACATCATGGACTCGACCGTCGCTTCGAGCTCCATCGCGGTCACGCACTCGGCAATGATCTCCGTAGCCGAGGGCCCAATGATGTGCACACCAAGAATCTCGCCGTACTTGGAGTCGGAGACTACCTTGACGAAGCCGTCGTGCGAGTCGAGAATCGTGGCCTTCGAGTTGCCGGCAAAGGGGAACTTGCCGACCTTCACCTGATAGCCCTTCTCCTTGGCCTGCGCCTCCGTCATGCCGACCGAGCCGATCTGCGGATCGCAGTAGGTGCAGCCGGGGATACGCTGGCGATTGACCGGACGCGCATACTTGCCGGCCTCCCGGGCAGCCACCACCATGCCGGACATCCCGCCGACATGCGCCAACTGCGGCAGGCCGCCAACGATGTCGCCGATCGCGTAGATGCCGGGTTCCGTCGTCTCCATCCACTCGTTGGTCAAAATGAAGCCGCGGTCCAGCGGAATGTTGACCGTATCCAGGCCGCAGTCGTAGGTGCGCGGCGCGCGGCCTACGGCGACGAGGACTTTCTCCACCGACTTGGTCTGCGGCTTGCCGGTGGAATCCGTAAACGAAACCACGGCTCCCCCGTTCTGCTTCTCAATCTTATCGACCTTGGCTCCAACGAAGACCTCAAAGCCGCGCTTCTTATACAACCGCAGCAGCTCTTTCGAGATCTCTTCGTCTTCCGCATTGACGATCCGCGGCAGCGCCTCGATGATCGTCACCTCGGCCCCGAAGCTCTTGAAGACGGAGGCGAACTCGACCCCTACCGCACCGGAGCCGATCACCACCATGGACTTCGGCATTGCCGGTAGAGTCAGGATCTCCATGTTGGTCATGATGGTGTCGTCCGCCTTGTATCCCGGCAGCATGCGCGCGTCGGAGCCGGTGGCCAGCACCAGCTTTTTGCCCTTCACCTCGGTCACGTTCTGCTTGTCGTATCCTTCGGCCTGCGCATCCTTGGGCTTACCCTTGTCTTCGTCCGAAACATGCACCGTAAACATGCCTTGCTGCGCCGGACCGGTCAGCCGTCCATGCCCGTTGAAGACGGTAATCTTGTTCTTCTTCATCAAGAAATCAAGGCCTTTGGCATGCTTGATGGTTACGTCATTTTTGCGCTTGATCAGGTTGTCCCAGTTGAGCCTGGGCGCGTCCACGCCGTCGATGCCGTAGTTGGCCGCATGTTTCAGATGATCCCAAACCTCGGCCGAGAACAGCATCGTCTTGGTGGGAATGCAGCCCCAGTGCAGGCACGTGCCGCCCAGCTTATCGGTCTTCTCCACAATCGCTACCTTCAACCCATACTGCGCGGCACGAATGGCGCAGCTATACCCCGCCGGCCCACCGCCGATAATCACCAGATCGAACACTGTGTCTGCCAAAGTTTCTCCGTTCAGGGGGCGTCTTTCGCCGCTCACCTTCGACTCTTATTTTACGCGGTTGGCATTGTCGCCTGCTGCAGACGATGCGACACTATTCACCATGGCAACTCCCGTCCTCGTCTCTGTACACGAGTATCTCCGCCTGAGCTTCCGGCCAGATCGTGACTTCGTGGATGGTGAGGTTCGGGAGAGGCATATGGGAGAGAAGTCGCATGGATTGCTGCAAGGCGTTCTTTTCTCCATCTTTCAAGCCAACCGGCGCGTCTGGAACCTGCTTCCCGTTCTTGAGCAGAGAGTGCAAACCAGCGCACACCATTATCGTGTGCCGGATCTTTGTCTTGTCCGTCCAGCAGATGCTGCGCAGCAGATTGTGTCCTCCGCACCCG
The DNA here is from genome assembly GCA_937873145.1 of uncultured Granulicella sp. Classification (GTDB taxonomy): domain Bacteria; phylum Acidobacteriota; class Terriglobia; order Terriglobales; family Acidobacteriaceae; genus Edaphobacter. The sequence continues at coordinate 22,743 of CALMVK010000088.1, forward strand.
TACTTTGCGTCGAGGTTTTATCGAGAGAAGACAGCCTTAGCAGCATGCAGGAGCGAGTCGATGACTATCAAGCGATGGGTGTTGCGGCAGTGTGGGTGATCGATCCCCGATTGCGAGTCGCGTACACGGTCTCGGGGAAGGGATTCGAGCGCGTTGCGTCTACGCTCGAGATCGCGGGAACCGAAATACGCGTGGAACTCGCAGGTATCTTTGCCGAGCTTGACGACCTTTTAGCAGGCCGGCTTTGACATGAGGTGGACCGTACCGCGCTGAACTGGACGAGATCTTCCTTGCGTTCGACGATCTTGCGGCAGGGCGTTGACTTCCCTGTTCCGCCTCAGCCCAAGGGGAGCATACTAACCCCATGGCAACCACTCTCCTCGTGCCCATCTCGGAGTACCTGAAGACGGTTTACCGGCCCGACTGCGACTACGTGGATGGCGAGGTACAGGAGCGTAATCTGGGCGAAGTTCCTCATTCCGCCCTGCAAGGCTTCTTTGTCACGATCTTCTCTGTGAATCGCAAGCTTTGGGGTGTACGAGCCTTGCCTGAGCAATGGGTCCAGGTATCCACGTCGCGCTTCCGCATCCCGGATGTCTGCGTCCTGGCGCTCGGCGCCTCGCCCGACCCAATCATCCGCACACCGCCTCTGCTCTGCATCGAAATTCTCTCCCCGGAAGACACCTTCTCTAGAACCCAGGAGCGGATCGCCGACTATACTGCCATGGGCGTGGAGCACGTCTGGCTGATCGATCCACTCCACCGCCGCATCTGGGTCACAGAAAATAGGACCCAGCACGAACTCGACACGGAAGCCCTAACGATTCCGGGGACGCCGATCCGCATTGCCGTCGCAGAGATCTTCGCCGAGCTCGACGACCTCGAAGCTGGACGTCTTTAGCTCCGTCCCTCAACTGCGAAGCAAAGAAGCGCGGCGCGCACACGCTATCCCCTAACCCAGCACCCGCGCCGCTTCCTTCGCGAAATACGTCACGAGGAAGTCCGCCCCGGCCCTGCGGATCGACAGGAGCGACTCCAGCATGGCGCGCTGCGGCTCCAGCCAGCCGCGCGCAAAGGCCGCCTGCAGCATGCTGTATTCGCCTGAAACCTGGTAGGCGCCCAGCGGTATATCAAAGCGATCCCGCGCGGCCTTCAGCACGTCCAGGTACGGCATCGCCGGCTTCATCAGGATCAGGTCGGCGCCTTCGGAGAGATCCTGCTCCACCTCACGCATCGCCTCCCGCAGGTTGGCTCCATCCATCTGGTAGCTGCGCCGGTCGCCGAACTGCGGAGCCGAGTCGGCCGCCTCGCGGAACGGCCCATAGAAGGCCGAGGCGAACTTGGCCGCATAGCTCATCACGGGCGTGCCCTCAAAGCCTCCCTGGTCCAACGAAGCCCGAATCGCCTGAACGCGCCCATCCATCATGTCGCTGGGGGCCACAATGTCCGCCCCGGCAGCAGCAAGCGAAGCAGCGGTCTTCGCCAGCAGCTTCACGCTGGAATCGTTTTCGATCTCGTACTCCGCATCGGCACCTTCGCCATCCCGCGCCACAATGCCGCAGTGGCCATGGCTTGTGTACTCGCACAGGCAGACGTCGGCGATGACGACCAAACTGGCAAGCGAGCGATCCGCCTTGAGCGCGCGCAATCCGGACTGCACAATTCCCTGCTCCTCCCAGGCGCCCGAGCCTTGCTCATCCTTGTGCGCGGGCAGGCCAAACAGCAGCAGGCCGCCAATGCCCAGCGACGCGCACTCCGCAGCCTCCTTCAGCGCTTCATCGATCGACAGATTGAAGCAGCCAGGCATGGAGCCGATGGGTTTGCGAACGCCTTCGCCTGGCACCAAAAATAGCGGATAGATCAGGGCTCCAGGGCGCAGATGCGTCTCGCGGACTAGCGATCGCAACGCCTCAGTGCGGCGCAGACGGCGCGTCCGGTGGATCGGGAAAGTCGACATCTCTCCATTTTACGTTTGTCCCGTACAAGCAGGGCTCCCGGCTCCGATCCTCCCGGCATAGCATAGAAGATAATGCCGCTGATTCCTACGATTCCCCTGCCGCTTGCCGAGTCCAGTTCCGCCGCGCTCGAGTGGCCCCGCCTGCGTGAGCACATCGCCGCCAAGGCCGTCAGTCCGCTGGGCCGCGCCTTTACCCTGGCGCTTGAGCCTTCTACCGACGTCGAGTGGATCACCGCACAGCAGACCCGCACCGCGGAGATGCGCGCCTTTCTGAACAGCGGCGGCAGCTTCGACTTTCACGGGCTGCTCGACCCCGCGCCCATGCTCGAACGCGCCCGCGTTCCCGGCTCCGCGCTCGATGCCTTGGAGATCCTCTTGCTGTTGAACGTGGTCGAGCGTGTAGCCGCATGGCGCAACCTGTTTACCTCGCGCGAGGTTTCGGTGCGGCCGGGCCATGCAATCCAGGCGCTCTCGGCCGACCTGGTGCCGCACGATCTGGCCCCGCTGCTGCGCACTCTGCGAGGCAAAATCGAGCCCGACGGCTCGCTGGCCGACGACGCCAGCCCCGAGCTGCGCCGCATCCGCCGCGCCATGGAGTCGCAGCACCGCGCCATCGAAGCAAGCCTGCGCCGCGCCGCGCGAGCCTTGCGCGAAGACGGATCGACGCAGGAAGACATCATCACCGTACGCGGCGAACGCTTCGTCATTCCCATCAAATCCGAGTTCAAGCGCAAGGTCCCCGGCGTCATCCACGGCTCGTCTTCTTCCGGGCAGACCGTCTTTGTCGAGCCACTCGAGACCATCGAGCAAAACAACGAGCTGGTACGCCTGCTCGATGAAGAACAGTCGGAGATTCATCGCATCCTCGTCTTGATGACGGCCGCGCTCGCCGCAGAGGCTCCTGTGCTGACGCTTGGAACGGCGATCTTGGCGGAGGTGGAATCGCACTTCGTTCGCGCCAGGTTCTCGCTAGAACTCGACTGCACGACTCCCACCTTTGGCGGTCCGCTCAGCCTGAAGCGCGCACGGCATCCGCTGCTTGAACTGCGCATGCGCACTCAATCCACGCAGAATCCGGATGCCCCTGGTCTCGGTTCTGAGACCAGGGATCGTGGCGAAACAAACGTCCGCGCGCGCCCCGTGCCGCTCACCCTGGCACTCACCTCTGAGGCTCGCCAGCTCATCGTCTCCGGCCCGAACACCGGAGGCAAAACAGTCTCGCTCAAGACCACCGGCCTGCTCGCGCTGATGGCGCAGGCAGGGCTGCCCGTGCCCGCCGATGAGGCCGTCTTCCCTCTCTTCACCTCCATCTTTGCCGACATCGGCGACGCGCAATCGATCGAGCGCAACCTGTCGAGCTTCTCGGCGCACGTCGTGAACGTGGACTTCATCAGCCGCCACGCCGGGCCGTCATCGCTGGTGCTGCTGGATGAGCTTGGCTCGGCGACGGACCCCGAAGAAGGCGCAGCGCTGGCCGTCGCGGTCGCCAGCCATTTTCTTGCACTCGGCGCGTGGACCTGTATCACGACCCATCTGACCTCGCTGAAGGTCTACGCCGCCTCCCGGCCGGGCGTGCTCAATGCGGCCGTCGGGTTCAACCAGGAGACACTTGCCCCGACCTATGAGCTGCGGCTTGGCGTGCCGGGTGCGTCGGCAGGGCTCAACATTGCGGAGCGGCTGGGCATGCAGGCGGAGATCATCGCCGAAGCGCGCGCGCAGATGACCACGCAGCAGGCAGACATCGGCGCGTTCCTCGATCAGCTCCACCATCAGCTCAGCGAAGCAACAGCGGAGCGCGTGTCGCTGAAGCGGCGGCTGGAAGAGGTAGCTGCAGAGCGCAAGCGGCTGGACACGGAAGGTCGCGCCGAGCAGAAGCAGCGTACGCGGGAGCTCGAGGTGAAGCTGGCGACACTGCTCGAAGACTTCGACACGCAACTGAAAGACGTCGTCAAGGCAATCGACGACAAGACCGTAGCCCAGAAGATTGCGCGGGACTCGGCGCTGCGCATGTCGCGTGTGCGGAGGGAGTTCTCCGAGCAGTTTTCTTCCACTGTGCTCGCTCACAACACCGGTGCGGACAAGAGCGATACACCGCTGAAGCGCGATCCGGCAGCGCCGAAACCGATTAAGGTCGGGGACCTGGTCACACTGAAGAGCCTGGGACGGCAGGCGCGCGTCAATCGCATCCTCGACGACAAGAACTTCGAGGTCTCGATGGGCCTGATGAAGATGCGCGTGGCTCGGACGGACATTGTGGATGTCGAATCGATCAAAGTGGCGACGCCGCTTGAAGCCGCGCGCCGGCGAGGCGGGGTCACGGTACGCACCAACGATGATCTGGACTACACGCCGTCCGAGATCAACGTGATCGGCCGGACAGCTTCCGAAGCCGAAGATGAAGTGCAACGCTACATCGACCGCGCCTTCCTCGCCGGCTTGCCGCGGGTGCGGATTGTGCATGGGACGGGGATGGGGGTTTTGCGGCGGACGCTGCGGGAGTTCCTGCGGTCGCACCCGCATGTGGCGACGTTTGCGGAGGCGGGGCAGAACGAGGGTGGGCAGGGAGCGACGCTGGTGGAGCTGCGGCAGTGATCAGGCTGGATCGATTCAGTACTCGCAGCGCGTGAAGGTGACGTCGGCGGTAAGATGGCTGGCTTGCCCTGCGACCCCGGCGGAGGAGCGGCAATCCATCTGCAGGTGGCCGGCGAGGTTGGGTTTGCCTTCGCGGATGTCGGGCTTGTGCTGCTCGGTGTCGGCGCGGAGGACAGAGCATGTGGACGCATCGAGAACAGTTCCGCGGGTTTTGACGGTGTTGAGCGTAGCGGTGAAACCGGAGGAGGTGCGGGCGAGGTCGAGGCGCATGGGAGCGTCCGGAGCGATGGCCCGGTGCTGATCGCGCTCAGGATCGTGCGAGGCGGGGTCCTCCCACAGGAGGGAAAAGAGACTGGCGGTCTGGCCGATGGCAAGGCCGTCCTGCGGGTCGCGGGTGCAACCCTGCGGTTTGGAGGTCCACTGGCCGAGTGCGCCGCCGTCCGAAGCGACGGTTCCGTAGGCGGAGAAGATGTAACGGTGACAGCCAGTCAAGGTGAGAACGAGGCAAAGTGCCCCCCACCGTCCGAAAGTACCTAAAGTCTTCAAAGGAAACTGGATAGGTCTGGACTTCAAGTCCGCTTTGCTCCAGATGTTGTGCAAGGCTCTAGGACGTTTTCAAATGCGCATGGGCATCAGGATGTAGCGGTAGCGGAGGTCTTCGTTGCCATCCTCGGGGCGCATTTGGCCGGCGGACTGGGCGTCCTTGAACTCGAGGCGGACCTCGCCGGTGGTGCCGATGGCCTTGAGGAAGTCGATCAGGTACTGGGAGTTGAAGCCGACGACGAGGGGGTCGTAGTTGTAGGGGGTCTCGATGATGTCTTCGGACTCGCCGGCGTCGGTGGATTGGGAGGAGAGCTTGAGTTCGTTTTGCTCGAGGCGGATCTTGATGGCTCCGGAGCGCTCATCGGCGAACTGGGCGACGCGCTGGATGGAGTGCATCAGGTCTTCCGAGCGGACGATGACGAACTTGTTGTTGTCGCGCGGCAGGACGGCCTCGTAGTTGGGGAACTGCCCGGTGAGCTTGCGGCTGGTGAGCACGCGGCCGCCGACGCGGAAGAAGAGGGTGGAGTCGTCGTCGGCGAAGTCCATGGTCTCGGCCTCGGAGGTCGAGAGGAGGCTGGCGAGTTCGGAGAGCGCCTTGCGGGGGATGAGGGTTTTCTTTTCGCCGGAGATGCCGTCGATGGTCTCGCCCATCTTTTCGACGTGGGCGAGGCGGTGGCCGTCGGTGGCGACCATGGCCATGGATTCGGCTTTGAGGACGAGCAGGGCGCCGTTGAGGGTGTAGCGCGACTCTTCGTTCGAGATGGCGAAGATGGT
>CALMVK010000089.1 GCA_937873145.1 uncultured Granulicella sp.
CTACCAGGCCCACGCCCTCGCCCATCCACTGCTTGCGGCAGCCGTCCCCAACGACATCGCCCTTGGCGCAGCCGACCCGAACCAATCGCCCTTCTATCTCATCAGCGGCTCCAACATGGCCGGCAAATCCACGCTTCTGCGCTCCATCGGGATCAATGCCGTGCTCGCCTTTGCCGGAGCTCCCGTGCGCGCCACCTCACTCCGCCTGACGCCGCTCACTCTGGGAGCCTCGCTCGCCCTCACCGATTCGCTCGCCGAAGGCCGCTCCAAATTCCTGGCCGAAGTCGAACGTCTCTCCATGACCGTCCAGGCCAGCGCCTCCGCCCCGTTGCTCTTTCTTGTGGATGAGATCTTTTCCGGCACCAACTCTGAAGATCGCCGCACTGCTGCCGCCGCTGTCCTGGGCAAGCTACTCACCAATGGGGCCATCGGAGCGCTCTCGACCCATGATCTTGCCCTGACTGACCTGGCCCATGCTACGAACCGAGGCCTGAACGTTCACATGGCGAGCCCTCATCCAGACGACCCCTTAGCTTTTGACTACAAGCTCAAGCCTGGCATCAATACCGCAACCAACGCATTGGCAATCATTCGCATGCTCGGGCTTTAAGCGACGTCATACCATCGCTCCAGCACTCGCGCGTTAGGCGCGCAGGCGGTCGTACTCCTGTTTCACCAGCTCAGGACCATAGGCACGTTCCAGACGGCGAACCGTAAAATGACCCTCTGCAATGCGCTGGAAGTGATCGGTAAAGAGCACATTCAGCGCCAAGCCACCGGCAGCTCCAGCGATCGGGATAAGCTGCGCCGCGGCTTTCTCGCTCACCTCCATGCCGAAGCGTCCGCCGATGCGCGAAAGAAACGAGATCAGGATCGGCGCACTCTCTTTGCTGACACCCTTCTGCGCCACAAACGCAGCAGCCTCACGCGTCACCTGGGCCAGGCCGGCGCGAGTCGTATAGTAGGCACTCTCGATCACGTCGTCCGTCTTGCCCTCCGGTCCAAGCGCGAGCACCGAGAGGCAGTCCAAGGCAACGGCAGGATCGGAGAGATCTTCGCCTTGGCTACGCGCAATGCCGGCGATCGAGTGCAGCATAACCGTCGTCGTCAACGGCAGCTCGAACGCCAAACCAGGCAGACCGAAGAAGCCGCCAAGCGCACCGGTAGCCGCGGTCGCCCAGGTATGCGCACGCTTGCTGGCAGAGGTCCCATCAGCCTCTCCGCCAAATCTCAGCGCGACATGCAGGCAGGCCTGCAAAGCTTTATCCACGGCCATGCCCACCTGCCCTTGCGCACCGGCCGGCAGCAAGCGCAGCAGGACCTCTACCGGCATGCCCATCTTGGCGGCAATGTTCATCGCCAGAGTCTTGCCTTCCAGCTTCTTCACGGCGGCGAGCAGCGCGGCTCGGTCCATCTGGGTCAGTTCAGTCATAGAGGTTGCCATCTATGGATACAGACGCTGCTTTGCCCAGCTTCCGTTGGTTGCGGAGGTAAAGACAATCCGGTCGTGCAGGCGATAGTCGCGTTCCTGCCAGAACTCGATCCGACTCGGCGTGAGAAGAAAGCCGGTCCAATAGGGAGGCCGAGGCACATCGCCGGGAAACTTACGCTCATACTCCGCGGTAAGCGCGATCAGCTCGTCGCGGCTGGCAAGCGGGCGGCTTTGCTGAGAGGCCCAGGCACCGATCTGGCTCATGCGATGGCGTCGCTTGAAGTAGGCATCCACATCTTCCGGAGGAAGCTCCACCACTGTGCCTGCGATGCGCACCTGCCGCTGGCGCGACTTCCAGTGCAGGCAGAGGGCGGCACGCAGATTGGCGCGCAGCTCGCCACCCTTCTGGCTTTCGCCGTTGGTATAAAACGAGAAGCCGCGTTCGTTGGCGTCCTTGAGCAGCACGATCCGCACGGAGGGCATTCCATCCGGCGTGGCGGTGGCCAGCGACATGGCATTCGGATCGTTGACCTCAGTGGCTTTTGCGTCCTGCATCCAGCGGCCGAAGAGCTCAATGGGTTGGTCGAGATCTTCGATCTGGAGATCGGGTGCGTCGTTTGCCGCAGGGCCGGACTTTGGTGCGGAGCCGGAGTTTGATTCAGGCATAATCGATGAGTTCTCCACTGCCAAGTCTACGTGACACTCACTGCTGTGCAGGGCCGCTGAACTGATTCGCTGTGCCTGAGGACGACTCAAGATTACCCGGACGGACGTCCTCTGCATGGCGCAGCTTCAGCTTGGGCACAGTGCTGTTCAGCTTGACGCGAACCAGATGTTCCTTGCCGCCGGCAGCCGCATTGGCGTCGAAAGTGGCGATGTAGGTCTCAGAGATATCGTGCAGAAACTGGTTGAAGTAAGGCTTGATCGAAACCGGATCGATCGGCCCAATGTTGTAAAGCTGTCCCCCGGTTGAATCAGCTACCTGCTGAAGATAGCTTTGGCCGCTGAGTGAGCCGCGACCTCCACGGAAGCCGGCGTCGCGGTAGTAAATGGACGACACAGAGACACCGGCGCGCTCCGCATCGAAGGCCGCGGCCGCAACATACGGACTGTCCTGATTGGTAATGCGGTCGGAGCCGTTATACGGATCGACGCCGTTGGTCAGCATCATAATAAAACGTGCCTTCCGCGCTCCGGAGGGGTTGTCCTCGGACGCGCCCGGCCAGCGCTTCACAAAGTCGGACAAGCAAAAGTAAGGGCTGGCAGACTCACCCGGCACTCCCTGAGGAAGACGGACAGTGTTCGCCGCAGTCACATGGTCCGTCGTAAAAGGCTGCACGACCAGCACGCGGCCATTTTCCATATAGCCGATCAGCAGCTCGGAACCCGCTGGCAGCGACGTAACGAAATCGTGAATATCGTTGAGCTGAATGCCGGCACTGCGACTCAGACCGTCGTCGATCAACAGCGCGATCTGCACACCGCTAGGCTTTACCGGGGTCAGCGACGTAAGAATGGTGACCTTCGAATTCACCTGCAACGTCAGGGTACTTTGTGTCGGAGCTACCGCATTCTTCGAGTCCGTGCGGACCAGCATCTGCGTCGGCAGCAGGCCCTCATCGCCCTGAGCCTGTAGAGCAAGTGGCAGTGCGCCGAACAAGAGTGCTGCCAAGGTAAATCGAGTTGCGTTCATCGTTCTTCCTTCCAACGGACTCTCTATTAGACGTGCGCCGCGACGCGGAGGTGCATCCGTAGGCGCGAACCTTCACTCACGGCCGAGACGGATGCGCAGACCGGTGCGGATCAAAAAGGGCGTCGTGAGATAGCCAAGAGGAGCCATCGCGCGGTTGTTCAGCAGGTTCGTCAACTGCGTGTAGACCGTCAGGTGGCGGGTCAAGGCGTAGGTCACCGAAGCGTCCATCGCCGTGTAGCCCGGGGAGAGATTGCGATTGGGCAGCAGCAAGGAAGGATTGTCGGCCAGGCCGGACGATCCATCGGATCTGCCGGCAAAGACCGCGCGCAGACTCGCGGTAAGGCTCGGCCCGGTAAACTCAACGGCGGCAAACCCGGAGTTGGTGGGACGCTCAAAGGGCCGTGCTCCCGGCAGCGCGGTCAAAGCGCCAATCGGCGTGGCACCGAATTGAGGGTTGAAGCTGGGCGCAGCGGCAGAACGCTCGACCAGCGAGGCCAGATACGTGTAGCTGCCATGGACCCGCAGACGAGCAAGCGGCTGGTAGCGTAGCTCGGATTCCAGGCCCTGCGTGCGGTAGGCAAGAGTGTTCGAGAGCGTCAGCGGAGCTTGGCCAAGAAGCTCCGTCTGATGAGAAAACTGCTGGTGAAAGTAGGTTGCGCGCAGCGTGAGCTTGCCGCCATACAGGTTCTGGTCCACGCCGGCGTCCAAAGCCCGGGAGCGCGCATACACGGCCGCGGCAGGCAATGCGAACTGCTCGGCCAGCGTCGGTTCGCGTGCCCCGGTCGCCGCGCTGAGATGCAGGCTGGTCCCACGCAAACGCCCAAAGCCGGAGCCCGTGCCGGGTCGCACCGGAACGTACGTCAAGCCCAGGCGCGGCGTGCCGACCAGCCCCAGACGGCTGCTGTGGTCTACGCTGCCCGACGTCTGCACAAAGAGCCGATGGCGGATTTCACCCGCAAGCGACGCGGCCGCGAACAGATGCACTCGCTCCAGGCGCTCAGAGCCGGCAGCAAGGAGATCGGCGCCGCGCTCGCTGTCGTAGCGCGCGGTGAGCGAGCCGGTGAGGAAGCGAGCGAACGGGTAGTCGGTCAGGTAGGCAAACTGGTCGCGATCGCTGACCAGATCCTCGCGCGGCGGACGCGCAAGAAAGCGCGCAACTCCGGAGGCGGAGTCGCCATTCGCTCCCAAAATGGTTACAGGAAGGCCGGTGGCGGGAGTCAAGCTGTTAAGCGTCTCCTCGCGTTCCCGAGCCAAGCCATAACGGAGCTGGTTGTGCCAGCCGAACGAGGTATGCGTGTCAAAGAAGAAGGCAGAGGAGAGACTCTGCGCGGCTTGCTTGCCGGACGGCTGAACCAGGTAAAAGGCAAAGGGAGTGGTCAGCGGCGAGGCCGAAACGTCGTCGCGCAAGGTCGCCCGGAGACTTGTGCCGGCAGAGATAAAATAGCCCACATTGGCCGCGTAGGTGATCAGATGAACGGCGCTCGCGGGAAGATCGTTATCCGTATTCAAGCGCGAAAACGCCAGCAGCGCGTCCACCCGGCTGTGCGAGAGCGTAAACGTGGCTTCGTTGCGGACCGTCGAGAGATTGCCTGCATCGCCCGCGTAGACCAGGGTCGGATGCAGCGTCGAGGCGAGTGCTGTATGCAGCGAGAGCACGCCTGCCTCGGCATCCAGGCCGTCAAGCGGGTTCGGGCCAGGCGTCAGTTCTAGGGCCGGCCGGCTGGTTACGGCAGAGAGGCCGGTCGAGGTCAGCCGCCCAAGGTCGAAGCCGCCTCCCAAGCGTTCAATCGCCACTCCATCGAGCAGCAGCTTGTCCACCGGAGCGCCGCGTAAAAACAACGTTGCGGGCGAGCCGATCTGCCCAAACTGAACCGCAAATGCTCCCGGCACCGCGGAGAGCTCCAGCAGAGGCCTGGCCTCGGTCAGCAGGCGATCGGCGGCGATCGGCGTAGTCCGCGCGGCAAGCTGCGCGAGCGGCACCTCCACACCGGTCTGCTCCGCGCTGGACTGCGGGGTAATAGCAGCCGTGTCAAGAGCGATGTCGAAGCCAAGCAGGTCGGTGCGGCCGGCGTAAAACGGTTCGCCAATCTGCGGCTTGAACTGCTGCGTGTTGATGGATGCAGAGGTAAGCAGCAAAAAGCGTCCAGAGAGACTGCTGCGGATCTCGAACGCGCCATCCACGCCGGAGATGGTGTCGGCTGCGTTGCGCGCCCCGCCCGTCAGCCGGATCAGCTGTACCCGCGCCCCGGCCAGCGGAACGCCCGCGGCACTCGTCACATGGCCGCGCACAAGGACGGCCTGCGCCGGCAAGGCAGCCAGCAGCAACACAGCCAGCAGCATGGACGCACGCAAAAAAGTTGGCGGCGTTGCGGTCACAGGTTCGTTCTCGTGCGGCAGGCTGGGCAAGGGGTCTATGGGATCAGCAGCAGCTTGCCGGTGGTCGCGCGTGCCTCAAGCTCACGCTGCGCCTGCGCTGCCTCAGCCAGCGGATACGTGTGGGCGATGCGCAGCTTGAGCGAGCCGTCGCCCACCCAGCGGAAGACCTCGCGCGCGCGCTGCTCCAAATCCTCCCGCGTAGCGACATAATCGCGCAGCGTCGGCCGCGTAACGTAGAGCGAGCCCATCTGCGAAAGACGAATTAGATCGAACGGCGGCACTGCTCCCGAGGCTGCGCCAAACAGAACCAGAACGCCGCGCGGGCAAAGACACTGCAACGATTGCTCAAACGTCGACTTGCCCACCGAATCGTAGACCACCGGCAGACCCTCACCGTGGGTAATCTCGCGAACCCGCGCCACGATATCCTCCTGCGTATACAGCAGCACGTGGTGCGCACCGGCCTCCCGCGCCAGGGCGGCCTTCTCTTCGGTGGAGACGGTGGTGATGATCTCCGCGCCGAACCGTCTCGCCATCTGGATCAGCAGCAGCCCCGTCCCTCCAGCGCCGGCGTGGATCAGCACGGAATCGCCAAACTGCGGCACGAAGGTGGCATGCAGCAGATAATGCGCGGTCATCCCCTGCAGGATGGCCGCCGCTGCTTGTGCGGTGGTAATCGCTTCAGGAACCTTGATCAACTGACCAACAGGCGCAACGGCCAGAGTCGCATACGTCCCGGCAACTCCGCACCAGGCCACACGCTCACCCGCGCGAAAGCCGTCGACCTCCGGCCCCACGGACACAATGGTCCCGGCGGCCTCCTGGCCCAACGTATAAGGAAGCGGCGCGGGGTACCGGCCCTCGCGAAAGTAGATGTCGATGAAGTTGACGCCAGAAGCCTCAATTCGGATCAAGACCTCGCCGGCACCGGGCTCCGGGTCGGGCAGCGTAGACATCTGAAGAACTTCGGGGCCGCCGTTGCTATGAATCTGGATTGCCTGCATCGCTCCCCCGCCGGCTGCCTTTCACGCCTGCAGCGATGCTAGGCCGATTGCACCGGTCAAGCAAGCGATCTCTTCCGCTGGCCAGCGCTACTTCAAGATCGAATCCACCGGGACCGCAGCCTCCGGAAGATCCTGTTCGCCCAAGGCCTCCAGCAGATTGATCTCGACCGTGCGCGCCATCGCGGTCAAAGGCAGCGCGCTCAGCCATACCCCGAACGGTTCCTCCAATTCGCTGGCAAGCTCGTCCAGTCCAAAGAACGCATACGCCACCACCGCACAGAAGATCGGAGTGACCAAGCCAAGCGTTCCCACCGCCCCAAAGGGAAGCAGAAAGCAGAACGCATAGGCCGTCCGATGCAGCAGGAGCGTATAGCTGAAGGGCACGGGCGTGGACCGGATGCGTTCGCAGGCGACCTGGATGGCAGCCATCGCGGAGAGACGCTCATCCAGCCGCTGGTAGAGCTGCTCGCCGAACTCCTGCGCTGCAAGCATCGCCCCACACTCCGCGGCCAACTCCCTTAGCAACGCATCCGGAACGTTCTGGGCCTGCGCCTGCTGAGGGTTCGAGCGCACTACCATGGCTGGCACACTCTCCCCGCGCAGATGAGCCATCAGCGCGTAGACATACACAATGACGCCGCGCACCACGCGCTCCCTCCGCAAGCGGTCTCCGCCGCGTGTGGCCAGCAGCACCCGCGCCAGCGAGCGGCACTCCCCAATCAATGCCCCGAGCTGCCGCCGCGCCTCCCACCAGCGCTCGTAGCTGACGTTGTTGCGGAAGCCGAGAAAGATGGAAAGCGCGATCCCCAGCAGCGTAAACGGCGCGACCGAAAAGCGGCCCAGCACCGCGGGCCAGCGATGCGCCAGCCCCGTAACAAGCGCGGAAAACAGCGCTAGTCCTAGAATTTGCGGAGCAATCTTCGAGAGCACGGAGAGGCGCCAGATGCCAAACAGCTCCAGCAGCGTCGGACGTGGACGAACGATCATTGCCGGCTATTACACATTGAATTTGAAGAAGAGAATGTCCCCGTCCTTGACCGTATACTCCTTGCCTTCGGAGCGCAGCAGTCCGGCCTCCTTCACCGCCTGCTCGCTGCCGAGCCGGAAGAGATCGCCGGAGTGGTAGGCATCAGCCTTGATGAAGCCGCGTTCGAAGTCGGAGTGAATAACTCCTGCCGCGCCCGGAGCCTTGGTGCCGCGCCGAATCGTCCACGCCCGCACCTCCTGCACGCCCGCCGTAAAGTACGTGTACAGGCCGAGCAGCCGGTACGCAGCATGAATCAGCCGGTTCAGCCCCGGCTCTTTGAGGCCCGCGGCCTCCAGAAACTCCTTGCGTTCCTCAGGCTCGAGCTGCGCAATCTCCGCCTCCATTGCGCCGCAGATGCGGACCACCTCGCTGCGCTCCTCAGCGGCACGCTTCTCAACCACCGCCGTGTACTCGTTGCCGTCGGCGATGCCGGCCTCATCCACGTTGGCCACGTAAAGCATGGGTTTCATGGTGATGAGGAAGAGGTCGCGGGCGACCAGGCGCTCGTCCTCGGTCAGCTCCGCCACGCGTGCTGGCTTGCCGGCGTTCAGCACGTCGAGCAGCTTGCTCAGGGTCTCGGCCTCGGTCTTCGCGACAGCCGTGGCAGACTGTGCCTTGGCCGCCTTCTGAGCCTTCACGCTGCGCTTTTCTACCGTGTCTAGATCGGCAAGCAGCAGCTCTGTATTGATAATGTCGATGTCGCTGAGCGGGTCGACCTTGCCGGCGACATGCACGACTTCATCATCGTGAAAGCAGCGGACGACGTGCAAAATTGCGTCGGTGGCGCGAATGTGACCAAGAAACTGGTTGCCCAGGCCCTCGCCTTTAGACGCCCCTTCGACGATGCCGGCGATGTCGATAAACTCCATTGTGGTAGGCACAATCGATTTCGGCTGAACGATTGTGACAATTTGATCGAGCCGCGCGTCGGGGACCACCACCACGCCGACGTTCGGCTCAATCGTGCAAAATGGATAGTTCGCCGCCTGCGCCTCGGCGGACGTAAGCGCGTTGAAGATGGTGCTCTTGCCTACGTTGGGCAA
>CALMVK010000090.1 GCA_937873145.1 uncultured Granulicella sp.
CCTCGGGAATCTCTTCGGGAATCCGTGTGGGTTTCGGTGCGGACTTCGGTTTGGAGGTGCCTGCCTGGTTCTGTGCGGCTGGCGCGGAGCTCTGGGGCTTGGCGCCGGTTGGGGCTTCGTTTTGGGTCTGAGCCTGGGCCTGAATCTGGGCTTGCATTTCAGCTTGGATTTGGGCCTGAGCGTGAGCTCGCCAGACGTGTAGCCCAGAGGCGAGGGCCTGGGCGACGCGTTCCTGGTAGGCGCGGTCGGAGGCGATGACGTGAGAAGCTCCGGAGGCGAGGGGTGCGAGTTCGACAAGGATTGCCGGGCAGGTCAAGGAGTCGATGGGCTTGACGGAGACGTGTCCGGTGACGAGCGGAATGCGGAGACCGTCGATGGCGGCGGCCAGATCGGCGGCCAGCTGTTGGGAGGCCTGCAGAGAGGCGGTCTGGGCGGTGTTCCAGGGTACGAGCGGGTGGTGGCCGGAAACGTCGGCGGCGCTCGAAGCGGGAACCGGGAGGCTTGAGGTGTAGAGATGGATGCCATGGCCGGCACCGGTGGCGTGAAGGATAAGGCAGGCGACGGCGCGGGAGCGATTGGCCAGTTCGACCCGCTGGTCGAGATTCGTGGCGTCCGTGGCGGAGAGGTCGGGAGCGATGGTGCGGGTGGTGACGAGCGTGAAGGCGTCTTTGGTGAGCAGAATGCGGAGGCGCTCGGAGAAGGCGAGAGTGGCGTCTTTTTCAAGCGAGTTGGGACCGAGGCGGGCACCGGGGTCGTCTCCGCCATGGGCGGGGTCAAGGAAGATGGTGTTGACGTTGTAAGGGGGCGGCTCGGGGCGGGGCGTACGCGGTTTGTGGGTGGTTGCGGTGGAAGGCTGACGGGTAGGCGTCGGCGCAAGCGTCTCTTGGGCCAGAGCGGAAGCCGCGACGAGCAAAACGGCGAGACTTCGGGTTGGTAGGCGAGCTGAGTTCACGTTCCTGGTTGCGTGCGTTGAGGGTACGGAAGAATTGTAGTGGGTGCGTGGCTCAAGGAGACAAGCGCGAGAGAAAGGATTCGCGACGGGAGCGGTGCGAGGTCCAGGCTGGCTCTTGGGACAGTGGTCAGTCGAGGGCGTACATGGCGAGGCCGCTGAGAAGTTTGGGGTAGAAGTCAGTCGATTTCTGGGGCATGACGTCGCCGGAGAGCGAGATGTCACGGAGTTGGTCGAGGGTGACGGGCTTGATGAGGAAGGCGAGGTCGGCTTCGCCGGCGTCGACCTGGGCAATGGCTTCAGCGGGATCGCGAAGATAGCGGATGTTTTCGGTGTTGGCGATGGATTCGTGGGTGAGGCCGAGCAGGTGCTCCAGGATGAGGCGGTGAAGTTGGACGACGTCGAGTGCCGCTTGACGCGGAGTGATCTCCGGATGCAGTTGCTTGAGCTGCTCAGAGATCGCTTCTGGTTTTGGAGTTAGGAGGTGATAGCCGGCTTCGGTCTTCATGACGAAGGCTGTTCCGGGTGTCTTCTCCAGGTCAGCAAGGGCCATGGTGACAAACGATTGCCGGCGTCGTTGCTGCTCTTCGGACGTTTGGGAGGGCACTGAGCCTGCAAAAGATTGAGATTGATCGATATTGAGAGAGTTGACACTAAAGTATTGCGAAGCTTTGCCGATGAAGTCTGTAGTGGAGAAATCTTTGAGGCCGAAGACGACGCGGTGGGTGGGGAGGATGGTGATGCCGGGGGCGTCCATGTTGACGAAGGTCATCATCATGGCGGCTTCGGGAAAGGCTGGGGTTAGGAAGCTGGCATGTGGCTCGTCGGCGAGGTTCGAAGGAGACTCGTCGGGGTCACCCCAGTCAGTAGCAGGTTCTTCTCCTTCAGGCACGGAGGACAGGGATTGGGGAAGGCCTAGTTCGGTGGCACGCTCGTGCATGTAGGCGACCGAGGTTTCGTAGCGGTGGTGGCCGTCGGCGATGATGAGTTTTTTGTCGGCCATGGCGGTGACGATGAGGTTGATGCGGCGCGGGTCGGTAAGCTTCCAGACGCGGTGGAGGACGTTGTACTCGTCCGTGATCTCGAGTGCAGCGGGGTTGCCGGACTCAAAAATGAGCTGTTCGGCGGTGAAGGCGGGGTCGGAGTAGAGCATGTAGATTTGCTCGCAGTAGGTGCGGGTCGCTTTGAAGAGGGCGAGGCGGTCGGATTTGTGTTTGGGGAAGGTCTGTTCGTGGCGATAGACGATGTGGTCGGCGTAGTCGTAGAGGTGGCCGAGAGCGATGAAGCCGCGGCGGGTCTGGATGGAGCTCGTGCCGGGAACGGTGTATTCCTGCGAGTAGCCGTAGAGGGCGGGCTCGGACTCTTCGCGGAGGATGGCTTTTTTGCGCCAGGAGGCAAGGGACTCGGCGGCACGGGTATAGACGTTGTGCTGCGGAGTCTCGGAGGCATCCGGGGCGAAGACGTCGGTGTCGGTGGGCTCGCGCTTGCCGAGGATGACGCGGATCAGGTTGT
The DNA here is from genome assembly GCA_937873145.1 of uncultured Granulicella sp. Classification (GTDB taxonomy): domain Bacteria; phylum Acidobacteriota; class Terriglobia; order Terriglobales; family Acidobacteriaceae; genus Edaphobacter. The sequence continues at coordinate 2,462 of CALMVK010000090.1, forward strand.
ACTTCGAGCGATCGTAGTAGGCCTGCTGCATGGCGGGCGTGATCTTGTCGTAGGGCTGAGTGACGACGTCTTCCATGCGGACCTTTTGGGGGTCATAGCGGAGGGCGCGGAAGGGATAGATGCGGGCCATGAATCGCTTTTCTCCTCGAAGGGGTTACGGAGCGGGGTAGCCCCACCCCCGGTTCATCCCTAAAATACTCATTCTAATAGGTTTAGCTTTGGGCTTACAATGCAAAATATTCAAAACAAAAGGTTTACAGGCAAAGTATTCAAAACAAAAGAGATCGGTCGGCCAATAGGAGAGAACAGGAATGACAAAACCACAGGCTTCCCTTCAGGAAGGACAACAAGAACATTGCAGATTTCTTTAGGTCTGACCGTTGATGATCTTCCTTTATCTCCATAACCAGTCGTGTGCGGAACTCTGGCTTTGCCGCGCATGACCATCTATCTCCAGTATAGCGGGTTGGATAGGGTATCTATGCCACAGGTATCTGCTTCATTCCAGGTTACTTCGTGCTTCCAGGCACTTGACAGCTTTCTGGTTGGAGGAGGTAGGCGTCGTAGGGGCCGGAGGAGCGGGCGAAGTGGTAGCAAGCGAAGATACGGACGAAGGCTGGATCGCGGAGGAAGAAGGCGAGCAGGTTGTCGTGGCGGTCCTCGAGCACCTGGCAGTGGATGGTGGAGTCTTGGCAGCGTTCGACGAGGAGGAGGGTAGGGTGCCAGCGAATCAGGTCTTCTACGAGAAAGCGATGCTGTTGGAGGTCGAGTTGCTGGAGGCGAGCGGGAGGGATGCGGTGGCTTGGGACAGGGCCGGACTCGTTGCGCAGGATGGCGGGCAGAAGCCAAAGGTGTGGGTAGCGTTGGGCGAGGACGAGATGGTAGCGGAAGGAGGGCAGGACGGAGTCGTCGACGGAGGTGGTGAGGGTGGCGACGGGCGTTCCGGGAGGCAGATTGCGAAAGAAGGCGGGATCGGGGATGGGCTGCGGCTGCTGGATGTTGGCTGGGAAGGGCTGCGTGGGATCGAGGTGGAAGTGCGAGAAAACAAAGGTAAGAGTGAGCGCAAGGAGGGCGAGGACGGAGATGGCGGGGAGGGTCCAGGAGGGGGTTGAAGGCGGCGGAG
>CALMVK010000091.1:0-2422 GCA_937873145.1 uncultured Granulicella sp.
TCGCCAAAACAGCGGAGCCGAAGGCCGCGAAATGGGCCTCGGAGCTTATCGGTAACGTGGAGATCGAACGTGTCCGCGAGAGCATCGCTCACGGCAAACGCGCGGGATCGAGCTTCACCATGGACCGCCAGATTGAACCTCTGGTCATGGATTCGGAGATTCAGGGGCTCGACGATCTACACGCCTTTATGAAGGTAGGAAACTACGTCTCGCGCTTCGCTTTTCCTCACATGAACGCGCCGATTATCGCAAAAGCGTTTATTCCGCGCGGCGAGGACAAAGACGCATTCTGGCTGAAACTCCCCAAAGAGGCAAAGACCCCGCCGACGCCAAGCTCCGATGAGCAGGCAGGCGAGCATGGAGGTTTGCACCTCACACCAAAGAAGAAGCGCGCCCAACCGCAACCCAAAACAATCGCAAGGGAAGAAGCGGAGACGGTGTTGAGCCCGGCCTTCCGGCCTTCCGGCCCGGGAGACCTCTAGCCGATGCTGACGATCTCGAGACCCCTCAGTTCGAGCCAGGCGCAGACGTACCACAAGCTGGAGTTCACGTCCGAAACTCAGAGCTACTACAAACAAGGCGGAGCGGTCGAAGGGGAATGGCAGGGGCAACTTACCGAGAAGTTCGGTCTGAAGGGAGCGGTGAAAGCCTCGGACTTTGCGCTCCTCACAGAGGGCAAGCACCCCCAGACCGAAGAGCAGATGGTGAAGCATCGGGCGGTGCAGGAGTACGTGAATGCGGATGGCACGACGACCAAAGCGGTCGAGCATCGAGCCGGGTGGGACGCGACTTTCTCCGCACCCAAATCCGTCTCACTCACAGCTTTGGTGGGCGGTGACGAACAAGTCAGAGAAGCGCATCGCGCCGCCGTCACGACCGCCCTAACCGAGCTGGAGCGGTACACCCAGGCGCGGATCGGAGGCAATCACCAGGCCGAAACCACAGGCAAATTCATAGCCGCGAAGTTCGAGCATGATACCGCCCGCCCGGTGGATGGATACGCCGCGCCGCAGCTTCACACCCATGCCGTCATCTTCAATGTGACCGTGCGGGCGAACGGCCCCGAGAACGGCAAACAGTTCCGCGCCGTTCAGCCCCAAAGCTACTTCGATACCCAGAACTTTGCGACCGCCGTGTATCAATCGGCCCTCACCTACGAGCTGCGGAACCGAGGGTACGAGATCGAGGCCGGAAAGAGCGGCGCACCGGAGATCAAAGGCTTCACGCAGGAGTACCTTGATGCATTCAGTCCCCGGTCTCAGCAGATACAAAAGCATCTGCAACAGTCTGGCCAGAACGGACCAGCGGCGGCCCAGATCGCGGCACACGCGACTCGCGATAAGAAGCAGATTCTCACCCCTGAAGAGGTCCTTACAGCTCATAAACAAATGGCCGCCGCGTTCGGCAACCAGGCGCAAAAGGTAGTCGCTGACGCCCGCCAACGCGCCCAGAACCAGGAGCACAGGCCCGAAGACACCCACAACGCCAAGGAAGCCGTGAGCTACGCACGAGCCAGGAACTTCGAGCGCGAGGCGGTCAATGACGAGCGGGCAATCCTGCGTGACGCACTGCGCCGGGGCATGGGGGACACTACCTACGCTCAGATTCGCGCGGAGTTTGACAGCCGCAGAAGCCAGGGCAACTTCCTCCAGACGGAAGGCAAGAAACATGACACCGGACGAAGCTTCACTACCCCCGAGACCATCGCCCAGGAGCGGGCAAACGTAGCCCATGTGATGCGGGGCCAGAACACTCTCGCGCCGATCATGAACCCCCAGCAAGCGACCGCCCAGGCTGCCACAAGATCGTTCCTGAATCCAGCCCAGCGCCAAGTGATCGAAGAGGTATTGACCTCTCCCGACCGCATCCACGGACTGCAAGGATTGGCCGGAACCGGTAAGACCGCCACGCTTGAGGCCATCCGCGAAGGAGCCGAGCGCAGCGGCTACGCGGTTGAAGGCTTCGCCCCATCGTCCAAAGCGGCGGGGGCACTGCGGGAGGCGGGAATAAGCGCGAACACTCTCCAAAGTTTTCTGGTTCGCGGCCAGGCACAAGCCGCTCCCACACCACCCCGACCACACCTTTATATGCTCGACGAATCGAGTCTCGCCAGCACCCAACAGATGCGGGCTTTCCTCGACAAGATCAAACCACAGGACCGGGTACTCGTCATTGGAGACACCGGACAACATCAAGGAGTGGACGCAGGCAAACCCTTCGAGCAGATGCAGGATGCCGGGATGCGAACCTCCCGACTGGACCAAATCATGCGGCAAAAAGACCCAGGTTTGCTCAAGGCGGTCGAGCATCTTGCGAACAAGCAAACGCAACTCGGCGTCAAGCTTCTAGCCGAGCAAGGCCGAATCGTCCAGATTGAGAACCCGATTGAGCGCGTCCAGGCCATCGCCAAAGACTACGCGAC
>CALMVK010000091.1:2432-12141 GCA_937873145.1 uncultured Granulicella sp.
GACCACGATCATCGTATCCCCGGACAATCGCAGCCGGCAGGAAATCAATCAAGCCGTGCGCTTCGAGCTGCAAAGAAATGGAACTCTCGCCGAAACCAACGACGCTCTCAATATTCTCGCGCACAGATCGGACATGACCGGTGCGGATCGAGAGTGGGCAGCCCGATACCATGCCGGCGAGGTGCTCAAATACACCACCGGCAGCAAAGCTCACGGCTTGGACCGAGGAAGCTATGCGACGGTGCTCTCCGCCGACGCCAGGAACAACACCATCACCGTCCAACGCGAAGACGGCCAGAGTGTAACGTACGATCCAAAACGGCTGAAGGGGGTGAACGCCTACAGCGAAACCACCCGAGACTTCGCTATCGGCGAACGTGTGCAGTTCACCATATCGGACAAAAAACTTGCAGTCGCAAACCGCGATCTAGGCACCGTCACCAAGATCGCGCCGAACCAAGTGACCGTCCGCATGGATGGAAAAGACGAGCGTAGCGTCACCTTCGATCCCACCAAGATGAGGCACTTGGACCATGGTTATGCCGTGACCTCAAATAGCTCCCAAGGGCTAACGGAAAGAGAGGTTATCGCCAATATCGACACGCAAGCGGCCCGCGTTCTCATCAACACCCGACTTGGCTATGTTGCTTTTTCCCGCCCATCCGACGACCTACGCATTTACACCAACGATGCGGAGACACTTGGCAAACGGCTTGCGAACGAGGTCAGCAAGACCGCCGCGGTGGATTTCCGACGGAAGACACCCTATATTGCGGAACCGCGCCCGCCTGCGAAAATCACGAAGCAGACGAACGAGGAGACCGACCTACCGCCACGGCAAAGCTACATCCGCGAGTTCGCCGACCCGAACCACCACATTGCTGCCGTCGCATCGGATTATGCCGCACGGCCCAGAAACACCGTGATCGTCGCTCCCGACCAGGCCGAGCGTCGAGAGCTTACCCAGCTCATCCGTGCCGATCTACGGAAACGAGGCGTCCTCACGTCCGAGGGTCGAACCGTTCCCATTCTGATCGACCGAGAGTTGAGCAATCGGAAGATTGCCGCAAACTACACGGCGGGAGACATCATCCAGTACCGCGCGGGCGACCCGTCCCACGGAATCGCCAGCAACAGCGCGGCAACCGTCATAGCCGTCAATGCAAAGAAGAACCTTCTCACAATCCAGACCGCAGACGGCAGTCAGATTGCCTATAACCCGGTCAAATTGAAGTCGCAAACGACTCAGAGCAACGTCTACAGAGAGGAGCTGAGGGAGCTGGCCACCGGCGACCGCATCCAGTTCACCGCAGCGAACAAAGAACAAGGCATCCGCACCCGCGACTTCGGCACCGTCAGTGCGATCGCAGAGAACAACGCCCTTTCCGTGCGTCTCGACAACGGCAAAACCGTCGAGCTAGATCCCGCTAAGGCAAAACATATCGAACACGGATATGCGGTGGACGGCAAGAAAGCCGTGTACGCAGAGCGCGTTTTGGTGAGCATCGAAGGTGTTGGCCACATTTCTAGGGAAGACCCCCTCTACAAAGCCGTCTCGCGTGTCTCTCAAAACACAACGATCTACGTATCAGACGTGGGCTCCGTACAACAGAAAGTAGCGGCTGAAAAACAGCACTCAGAGAGGGCCAGCCAACTCGTGCTCGACAGATCCATTGATGCTCCGCCGACCAAAGCCGAGTTTGAGAGACTAATCACACCAACGGCACCCGCACCCACACAGGAGCGAAAGTTGCAAATCAGCCAAGGTCTCAGTCTCTAGGGATCACCTACCAGGCTTTCAGCAGCCTAAAAAGTGAAAGAGCGTCTAGGGGTCCCGTCAGAAAACGGACAATAAAGCACGTTAGCGATTTGGGCTGCTCAGCTTGAACGCTCACCGCTTCCCCTCTTCTCAGAACTCATGAAGTGGCCGAATGCAGGCAAAACAGCAAACGAGAACTGGTTTCGAGAACGCAACACGAGGGAGTTTGAGACGGCTGTCCTCAATTCCAAGTGTTCTCACAGACCCGAAAGGGCGTCCGATGGTGGAAGTGCGAGCCACGCGGGAGGAAGTTCGAAGGCGAGTGACAGAGCTAATTGAGAGCGAACACCTGTGGCGCGATCAGATTTACCTTACTTCGACTCCTCATCGAACAGTGGCACGGGTACTGCAGGCGACGTTCTCTCAGAGAAGCTCAAAACCGTCTGTTCGTGTCCTTTGGGATGCTGCTCTCGCCAGAGCGTCCGCAACAGCGGAGGCCACTCCCGGCGCAAATGTAGTGTCCGCGTCACCTTGGCATGACAAGCAAGACAGAGGGTAATCATCAGCTTAGGGTCGCTGTTTCCGGGTTTGCGGTGGTGGACTGCTATCGACCGCTTTCCGCGCTTCAATGTTGTGCAGCCAGGAACGGCACACCGATTTCCGTCGCGGGTCAGTACCGCTTCCCTTTGTCCACCGAAGTATTCCTCGTCCTGCCGTTTCAGCGTGTAGCAAGTCGCACAGAGACCCATCGCGAGAACTTTATCGTTCCCGCACGGGCAGCAGATCGAGCGCTGTACAAGGCGTGGCATACGCTACATCACCCATTCCGCAGGTTCATTCAGAATCTCTACATCAACCAGCCAGCCGTGAACGGTGAAGCACGCACCATCGTCGCAACGCACCGTGAACTCGGATTCCAGGTCGAATCGCCCGCTCTGGCCATCCAGCAGCTCGCCACCGATCACTTCGCCTTCAATCACCATGTCCAGACCATCAACCAGAACCCGCATCACTTCCCTCCCCGGCTCACATACATATAGATAGTGTTCCTGGACACACGTAGCTCGTTTGCTAGCTTCGTCTTCGACTCGCCGGCTGCAATGCGCTCCAGGAGGACGGCGGCCTGCGCCGTTGTCAGGGTTCGCTTTCGCCCAGCGTATGCACCGCGTTTCTTTGCGATGGCGATTCCCTCTCGCTGCCGCTCCTTAATCAGCTGCCGCTCAAACTCTGCTATCGCGCCCATCACGCTCAGGAGTAGGTTCGCCATCGGCGAGTCCTCTCCGGTGAACGTCAGGCTCTCCTTAACAAAGCAGACCTTGACGCCTTTGCCAGTCAGCTTCTTTACGAGAAGCCGAAGATCATCAAGGTTGCGGGCAAGACGGTCCATGGAGTGACAAAACACGGTATCGCCTTCGCGAACGAACTCGATCATCTGTTCGAGGTGCGGCCGGTTGCGATCCTTGCCCGAGACCTTATCTGTAAACCGCTTGTCCAGCTCAACGCCATCGAGTTGGCGGACTTCCTTCTGGTCGAGCGCACTCACGCGCAGGTATCCGACCTGAAGGCCCTTCCGCGCGGGCGGTTTCTCGGCTTTCGTCCTATTAGGGCTAAGACTTCTCTTCACTGTCTGTAATAATATAGGAGAACAGAATCTAGTAGTACGCGTTTCAGGACCTTTGCCGGTGTCCCACATGCGTATACCCCACAACTACGGCTAGCTTCGCGTCTGCCGATTGGCGAAGTATCATCGGGAGGAGGTGCTTATGGAGGTTCAGGAGGCAGTTCGTCAGTCCATTCAGGCGTTTGGGAATGTCTTCCCTCCCGAGATGCAGAAGGATCTGCGTTTAGAGGAGGTTGCACTGAGCAAAGACGAGGAAGTCTGGCTCACCACAGTATCGTTTCGCAATCCGGAAGCGTCCGATGTCGAGATCTCAGCTCCAGCGCCAAATAGCTTGGCCGCCATGCTCATCGGAAACCAGCCACAAGGCCGCATTTATAAAACCATTCGTGTGAGATCCGTTGACGGACGCCTCCTTGGAATCGGAAATCCGGCGTAAGAACCTGGAAGCGTTGCTTCCAGAGCAAGTCGGGACCAAAATCGCTATCCTCGATGCGAATCTCATCGTGCTGTTCGTTACATCGCTAGTCGAAGCGAACCTCTTTCCTTCCTTCAAGCGAGTCAGAATCTTTTCTGAAGCTGATATTCCGGTACTTAAATGGTTGCTTCTCCAGTTCGCTTCAGTCGCAACTAACGCTTATGTGCTGGCTGAATCGAGCAATCTTGCGAATGAGTTGACGGGGTATAAGCGGGATCTCTGGTTTAAAGCTCTTGCGCGTTTTGCGTCCGTAACCGAGGAGATTCATACGCCAACGGCGGATGTTGCGGTGAGCCCACTGCTTGTTCTTTTTGGCGTCACAGACGCCACTCTGAGTACACTGCCAGATAATTATGTCCTGATAACAGCGGAACATCGTTTGTCGGGACACCTGACTAGTGTGGGAAAAGCCGTCCTAAACTTCAACCACTTTCGCTCCGCGTGACAACGTTTCGAGAGATCGAGCGGCGGGACAAGCGAGAGCCGCCTACCTCAACCGGAGCTTTGAAGCACCCGTGCACGAGAAGAGGTCTCTGCAAAAGTCTTTCCGGCTGCGAGCGAAACCGGAGAACGTGCTCCTCTTGGGATGATGTTGATATTCGTGATTCTGCTGGCCCGTACGGCCTGCGCGCAGAGTAGAGTTCGAATGTGAAACCTGAGTACGACGAGATAGGCATCTGGTCGGAAGTGAAGCTGGCGATCATTAAGGATTATGCCTCCGCTTACGCCACAATCCTGGATAAGACACGGCGTGAGCAAATCTCACGATTACGCTTCCAGTACATCGACGCGTTTGCAGGGCCGGGTATTCACCTTTCAAGAACGACGGGAGCGATGGTCGAGGGCAGCCCACTGATTGCCCTGAACACGACTCCGTCATTCTCCCAATACCATTTCATTGACGCAGACCCAGCACGCGCGAGGCAACTCAGGCAACTTTCAGGACCACGGGAAGATGTGCATATCTATAGCCGCGATTGTAACGACGTCCTGCTGGAAGAAGTCTTTCCAAAAGTCCGTTATGCAGATTACCAGCGCGCCTTGTGCCTGCTCGACCCGTACAACATCAACCTGAAATGGGAGGTAATCGAGACAGCAGGGCAGATGGGCTCGGTCGAGGTCTTTCTCAATCTCATGATCATGGACATCAACCGCAACGCTCTACGCCGAGATCGCACACAAGCTGTTCAGAGCAAAGTGGACCAGCTAACCAGGCTTTGGGGAGATTCATCCTGGGAAGACGCGGCGTACAGTAGTGAAGGCCGGCTCTTTGAGGACCCTCAAAAAGTATCGAATGCAAGATTCGAAGAGGCCTTCCGCGAACGTCTAAAGGGCAAGGCAGGGTTCAAATATGTCTCGCCACCAATGCCCATGAAGACGAAGACAAATTCAGTGATCTACTACCTGTATTTCGCCTCACAAAGGCCGGTGGCAGCCGGCATCGTTAACGACATCTTCAATCGTTACCGCAGACGACAAGGGTTGTGACATGGCGACTAATTCTGGAATTGAGTGGACAGACGCGACCTGGAATCCAGTGACAGGTTGCACGAAGGTGAGTCCCGGATGCAAGAACTGTTACGCCGCGCGAATGGCGAACAGGCTTCAGGCAATGGGCCAAGCCAACTACGCCAACGGGTTCCAACTCACGATGCAGCCGCACATGCTTAATCTTCCGCTTAGCTGGAAAACGCCGAAGCGAATATTCGTCAACTCGATGAGCGACCTATTTCACAAGGATGTGACGGTCCCCTATATCCAAAGCGTCTTCGACGTCATGCATCGTGCTCCCTGGCATCAGTTCCAGGTCCTTACAAAGCGATCAGAGCGACTGCTGGAACTCAGCGATAAGCTGGGGTGGGCGCAGCATATCTGGATGGGCGTCAGCGTGGAGACAGTCAAGTACTCATACCGAATCGATCATCTGCGGAACTCGGGTGCGGAGGTCAAATTCCTATCGCTCGAGCCCCTGCTGGGACCGTTGCCAAACCTTGATCTACGCAGCATCGATTGGGTGATTGCTGGCGGAGAGTCCGGGCCATATTCGCGTGATGTTGCCGTTGAATGGATCATTGATATCCGGGATCAATGCCTGGCTGCGAACGTACCGTTCTTCTTCAAGCAATGGGGCGGGGTGAGGAAGAAAACCACCGGCCGCTTTCTTGAGGGACGGACGTGGGACGAAATGCCAGAGTCTGTTCTCGCGGGTATTTAGCTCTCAGAGAAGAGCTTCGGGTGCGGAATGGCCTTGAACTTGACATCCTCTCCCTTTGAGGTGCTATTTCTCGCCCTCTTCGCCACCTTCTTCTTCGCGGCTGTTGTGAGCTTCTTCTTCGGTTTAGCTATTCCTTGTTTTCTCCCAGTGATCGAGGGTTCTTGAGCGAGCTTTTTACGAAGGAGGTCCAGAGGACCATCTTCTAAGAGCAGGTTGGATGAAAAGCCAAGCACACCAACCAAGAACCGACTATCAAGTTCTCTCCGAACAGAATCAATGTCGATCTGATCAACCGTAAGAAGTTCTTTGCTGCACAAATCATCAAAGACTTCCGCTGCGTTATCCAGACATTCAGTGCTCAGTGCGCGAAGGTCAAGAGTAGGCAAACTCTCAAGTGCCGTGGGAACAACATTCCCTCTTCCTGCCTGCTGCTTGTTGGCATGCTGCCAATGAAGCAAAATCCCCACGCTTGTGTTAGACCAGGCGACTGCAGCTTTCTCAAGCTTCACATTAGCCATCGCGATCGAAATCCAGGCACGTCCTCCAAGGGTCTTGCGCTTCGTAAACTGTACGGGGGTGGACTGGCTGTTGAATTGGAAGTTTTGGTTGAAATGGCAATGAGAGCGGCTAGCCCATATGGCTTTAACCTTTTCAGGCGGAGCGCCATCTCGGATTTGGCCCTCGGAATCCGCCTCAAAGCACATGCAGCGTTCGCGATCTGCCTCGTGATTCCAAAGCATCGGGTACGTCGATGAACTAGCATCGGCGACTGCCGTGTGCTCGAAGGGACCCCGTACGCTACCATTCTGGGTGACTCCATCAATGTCGGCATGGTATGGTCCAATCGTCCCTAAGTCGCCGAACGTTGTCATGGACACTTTCGGAGCGTCATCCTCCGCCATACTAGGCAGCCACATCAGGCCCTTTTGGCCGATTTGGTATGCGGCTTGCGCAAGCGAGAGATCTACAATTCTTGTAGGATTCCACGCGCCTACGAGAGGAAGAGGTGCCGAGAGGACATGCCCAATTACCTCTTCTCCAAACGCAAGTTTCGTTCCTCCAACAGGTCCTTCCTCGAGTCTCCTAAGCTTGCCACTTTTGGCTGCTTTGAGTACCTGCCTTGCTATGCTATAGCCCTGTAGCTGCGAAGCTGGTCGTTGCTTTAGTACAACAAAGGTGGCAAAATCGGCCACTCTCGCCAGAGTCTTGCCTGCTTCAACAGCCCCAGACTTTTGCTTTACACCTACGAGAAGACATTCACCCATCCCCGTGTCTGCAGAGAAGGCCATCTCATCACCTTTCGCCCCTGCTATAGAGATGACGATCAGGTCCGTGTACTTGGCTGCTATAACTTGGCGCGACTCTTCCCATGCCTCACCCGACAGAATAGTGAGCGGCATCACCAGCGCCAACACACCCCCAACAGTCAACTTCTTATCTGCAAGAACCAGAAAGTATGAGGCTAGACCCGCATTACCATGTGCACTGCTGCCAGCCGCCAGCCGAGCAATCTGTTTCCCCATCAGCCGCTGATCCTCGTCAGAGGCGGAGAATGCAGCAAACATCGGATTCGGAACGCCCCTTTTATTGGCTTCTTGTCCCGTTGCACGCACGAAGGGCGGATTCATAACAATCAGACCAAAGTCCTGGTGCGGTAGGGTAGTCCAGATATCGGTTTCTGATTCCCCTTCACCGCCTGCCGCTTTGGCCGTGATGGCGACAACTTCCATTTTCTTTTGCGGATCGAGAAGATCCAATGATCCGGTAGCGACATTGCCGTTCGGCAATACTCCATACGCGAGGGTGAGAACTGCGCTCTGCTTGTACTTGACTGTTGGATGACTACCCGACAGCATAGAGGCCGTGAGATGGGCAGCCGCCGGAAGTACATCACATCCGACCAGTGAATGCGCCATCATACTCGGGTGAATTGCCTCGGAGTCACCACCTGCAAGCTCATGCATCTGCCCTATTCTTTGATATGCGGTCGCAAGCAATGTACCAGTGCCACAGGAGAAATCCGCTACCCTCATAGCTTTAACTTGCGTCGCGTCTGCCCACGCAATCCCTTTTAGAGGCTTTCGATCAGATATGGCTAGACCAATGAGGAGCGATGCACTGGCCGGGGTTGTGTAATAGGCAGCCAAAAACTTACGATCTGCGATTAGCCTTTGGAAAACGGCCCCAGTAAGATCGTGCGAGCGCATGAGGCGACTTTCAACCAATTCTTCCGCGGTCTGAGAGAGACTCGCGATAAGCGTCTTGCTCGTTTCTAAAGGAACCAGCTGCAGAATCCGACGTGCAATATCAAAGATTGGCCAGTAGTTCACTAGCAAGATCTTTTTCCATTCCTCCAGAAGCGCGCTCTTAGAGATGTCCCCCTTTGTGACACGTAGCTCTTCGAGTGACCTTACAGAAGCCAGCTCTCCGGGGCCGTTTGCAAGACTCTCTTGGAACACGAGAGCGTTCGCAAGGATCGTTGCAGCCATGCGGAATGTTTGCTCCGCCTTGTCCTGTTTTAGTTCCTCGCAGATTTTAGACATGGCGCCAGGATGAGACACATTCATCTCTTGCATGATGCCCGCTGCCTGACTTACGCCTGCAACAAGATGGTTCACAGCCTTCTCAATCAGCTCTGGAGGGACGGACGCTGCTTGCGTAAGAACTGACAGGTCTTTGGCGGAACCTAAAAGCCAACCCGCCTTCGGATGCCGAACGGCCGATTCTGTGCTGGACCCTGTGTATAGAGCCAGCTCCAAATCTTCAGCCTTCATCAACTCAGCAACTAGAGCATCGCCTTGATGATCTCGAATGCGCTTTGGAAACCGAACGGCAACGGAAGAGACAATTCTTTTACCGTTAGACTTTATGACGCAACCCAAACGAGAACACGCTTCCTGTTCTACCGTGATGGCAGGAAGCACCTCAGTCTCAATGACAACAGGCGAAACATTGGGTTCAAGTACAAGAATGTCAGGGCGTCCGTTGCTGTCCCGCAACATGCCCGTATTCTCGGAACGAACTATTGATCCTTGCCGCCAGGCTGTCCGCGTACCCCGCAATATCCCGGCAAGTGCATCATTTATGGTGTGTTCAGTGACCGGCATCCTGAATGGGCTCTCCGTTTTCGCATGCCTGTAACGGGTGAAGAAGCAGGAGATCACGCTTTCCTGCAGATCCATCATTACATTGAACGATGATCGCCTCCGAGAGTAACTGGGGACCCGCCCTGCACTTGGTACTTCTCACTTCTAACGAACCCTGGGCAGCTCGTCCCACCGCGTCGTCCAACGAGGCGAGCGATACTCCGCCCGCAACTTCCAGGCGGCATCCTTCGGCCCCGCGCTCAGGATGCGAACAGTGCCGCGACCGAGCTTCGCATTGAGCTGGTCTACGGTCTTCCAGGCCCGTTCTCTCCGCTCCCGATCCAGCTCGCTCCACAAGGCCGGTTGCTGCACTGCCTCCGGCAGCAGCTCCGAGATCATCACGCCGCACTTCGAGTAGCGAAAACCGTCTCGCCAAAGCCGTTCTCCCAGGCGGACAGCGAGACCGACGATCTCCCCGGTGTCGTTGGTGGTCGCGGCGAAGCGGGCCGAGGCTCCGTTCGAGTAGAACGGGTCCTGGTTGAAGGTGCTGGTG
>CALMVK010000092.1 GCA_937873145.1 uncultured Granulicella sp.
TGAGGGCTCCGGGGCTGTATGGCCAAGCGTTTGTAACCGCTACTCAGTTGAGTGCTGCGATTGCAGCGAATCCAGGGCCAACCGGGCCGCAGGGGATACAAGGTGTCCAAGGATTGGTTGGTGCGACAGGAAATACAGGCGCTACAGGAAGTATTGGCCCTACTGGCGCAACCGGCCCTCCCGGTGTCCTCTACTACGGACCCTCGGGAGCAATAACCAGCGTTAAGTGCTGGATAGGGTCTACTACTTCCACCACATCAGGAACATTTACTCAGTCGATTACCCCTGCGGGCATTACGACGCTGCTGTACGTCAATGCAATCGTAAAGTCAGCTACGGCTACCGCATCGGGATCATCTCAGGCAACAATCACCGCGACTAGCAGCACATCGGTTTCAGGGGCCATCACGGCTCCTGCGACCGTTACTGCGTTGGGAGCGTTATCTATTACACTGTCAACATCGGCTCTACCTGTCTACATAGAGGCTTGCGGGATATGATTCATGAGCTTGCTCTTGCGGGATCAATTCACAACACCATCAATTACTACATCGTGATCGGTTTGCTCGGGTATTTGCTCCGATGCAAGAAGATCGCTCATCGCAAGCTGGTGTGGGCATTGCTTTGGTTTGCCGCTAGTCATGCCATGTCGGGAACATCGGTAAGCCTCAATATCTACTACAACAGCTTTCCCTTGCTGCCTGCTCTGCTCAGAGAGATTGCGGCCTGCTTTGGTACGGCGGCTATCGCTTTCGCAGGTGTCGGCATTGCAGACCTGGAAAAGACGCTTGAGTTGAGTCAGGTCCAATTAGTGCAAACGCAAAAGATTACAGATTTTTTAGACCATCAAACCGGCGTTAAGATCAACGAAATAGATCAGGAAAGCAAACGCCAAAACCGAGATTTAGCCGTACTACTTAGAGAGGGCTGAGAACATGAGTGCTACGGTAATCGCGATCCTCATCTCTGCCGGTGGGCTAATCATTAGTATTGTTACGCAGATGTGGCTACGCGCAGTGTCTCAAGGGGAGACGCGTCAAACAATCCTTGGACTCACCGGCAATGTGGCTAAACTGATCGAGTGGAACAATGACCGCGTGGAGTTTCAGGCGAGAACTTCAGAGTTTATCGTTACGCAAAGATCGTGGAACTCCAAAACTGAAACACGAGTAGAGAATATCTCTGAACGGCAAAATCAGATGCAGGGCAGGGAAGACGGAAGGCGAGGATAGATGCCGATCACCCAAATGACGTATAGTAAATCCGCTTTGGCCATGACAGAGCAGTACGAGGGACTGAAGCTGACCTCCTATCAGGACTCCGCAGGCGTGTGGACGATTGGCTATGGGCACACCTTTGGCGTACATCAGGATCAGACAATTACTCAATTTCAGGCTGAGCAGTTCCTGATGGAGGACTTGACGCATTCAGAGGTTACCGTACGCATGTTCGTGACCGCTATGCTGACGCAAGGCGAGTTCGATGCGCTGGTGGATTTCGTGTTCAATGTTGGACGCAGAAACTTTGTAAGCTCCACCCTGCTTACAAAGTTGAATGCTAAAGACTACGCTGGAGCGCGTCAGGAGCTTTTACGCTGGGATTACGCAGGCGGGGAAGAGTTGGCAGGGCTACTAGCTCGTAGAGAGGCAGAGTTGCAGGAGTTCAGATGAACGGCATAATGAACGTTCGTCTACAGCTTATCGCCGCGCACCTGTTGGCAAACTGGAAAACAACGGCTCAGTCTTTGCTGGTTGGCGTCATCGGATTGGGTGCGGTAGCGCCTAAAATCTCGTGGCTGAAACCACATCAAGCGGCTACTCTGGTATCAGTAGGCGTCATCGCGCACGTAATTCTTGGAATCTTCCAAAAGGATGCTGGTTCGGAAGTGGTGAAGGGTCAGACTGGGCCAACCGTCGTTCCTTCGCACGAAGTTCCTGACAACACCGTGAGTGAGGTTGTAAAATGATTCCGTGGCCTTGGAAGCGATTCACACCGGCACAGCCTTTTCTTGCCGTCATCCCTCACGATCCTCTAGCACTACAGCAACTTCACGCAACACTCACAGCACAGGAGAATCATATGGCATTCTTTTCCGAATTTGAGGCAGATTTCAAAAAGTGGTTCAGGAAAGCTCCGACTGTTTTTCATTTCGCCAATACCGTCATTGCGTTCGCCGTACCAATTGTCAATCAGTTTCTGACTTTGAATGATCCTGCGGCATTGATGTTCGTGAATCCGATTATCAGTCAGATTCAGTCTGGACTTGCGACTGCCAGCGTTATTGCTGGACACGGAACGGACTCTACCACCTTGGCGTCAACTCTAAGCCATGTTAAAGACAACTTTTCAGAGATTCTCTCTTTGGCTCAAGTCAAGGATTCTGCAAATGCGGCAAAGCTTACGGCGAACGCGAACCTGGTCATCGGTGAACTAACCGCTGTCATCGACATGGTAAACGCTCCTACATCGACCGCAACTGTTACGGCTGCCGCCTAATGGCTTTACTTCGGATGCGCTTTATCAACTCGACAGGATTGGTTGCGGAGGGTATCGACTTCGTAACCAATTCCCTGTGGGATCACGTCGAACTGATAACCGAAACCGGCTATCTAGGCGCTCAGACAGGCGATGGTGTGCAGGTGCGTCCGTTCAACTACTGCACGCCCACGCGGGAGATGCGGTACGCGATTCCTTGTTCAGCAGGTCAATATAGCGATGTAATGACGTACGGTCGTAGCAAAATAGGAACCCAATACGATTACGCCGATATCTTTGGGTTGGCTTTGCATGACCGCTCTCTCAATACTCCCGTTCGGGAGATTTGTTCGATGTTCGTTTTGGAGTGTGCTCAGGCGGGAGGGATCCAGATGCTCAATGTGTTGCCAGGGTACACGCATCTAGTAACCCCCGAGACGCTGCATCTGAGTCCCCTGCTGATCGGTCGCAGCTACTCGTTTTAGATGGTCCGTGCTCTAGGATTCGAACCTAGGTGCTCCGTCTTATGAGGACGGTGCTCTACCGCTGAGCTAAACACGGATAAAATGTGCCGCATCCGAGGCTATCGCCAACTATAGTCTCCTCAACGGCACATGGGGCGCGCCTGTCAACGCAAAGAAAGTATAGCACATGTCAGCCATAGACGTTCTAGTAGCCAAACTCCCCGAGTTGTATCCGCACGATTCATGCGTATTGTGAATGTGGACCGCTGTTCTGGGGTGCGCGTCATGCCTTCTCCTTATCTGCCAGTTTTCGTAGGCAGCGTTTACAGGTCACTTCACTGCTTTTCATGGTCCAATCAGATCGACGTAAATCATGACTGCAAAGCATGTAGCCGGTAGATGGATCGTAATAGTGCCTCTTCATTTGACTTGTTCCTTCTCCTGATCGGCGCGGGCCTAAATAACGGCGCGTAGCCATGATGCTGTTGGGGGAGTTTTCACGAAATCAGCGGCAGCATCCGTCCATCCCGCCCAATAACCAAGCATGGCTCCAACCGCTCCGGTAAATAATAGTGCTGGGATAACCATTTCAACAGCCCTCATTCTCTCGACCCCTCACCGCTTACATCTATTTTTTCAAACTCCCGATATCCACGAATCCACTTCTCATCACCGTATTGACCTTCGATGCATAAGTCTCCGTCTGAGTCGATATTCGTGAAATCTTCAGTAAAACTAGTGGTTTCGTGTCCTTCATGATCAGATTGAGGAGCTTTAGATAGCCTTTCATACATACACCCATAGCTTCCATAGCCACAATAGTACGATTTACGGCATGTGATACACACGTAATTTGCTTGCGCCCCCATGTTATTCTCCCCACCCCTTATCCACATCCCTACGCCTACGCTGGAGGTCCATTCGCTCGATGCGCCACAGGTAGTCCCCGTATGTCATACGGATGCCCTCCCAAGATTGTAAGCCTTCGTGATCTCGTCGTTATACTTGCGCCCTGATAGGGTGATGGAGTCGTCCGGGTCTTCCATAAATTTCTGCAACTCTTCCGGCACCTCGGGCTGGGGCTTCAGGAAAGCCGTGCGCATGTACTGCTGAATTGCGTGAGACAGAATGACGTTATGTCCGTCTGAACAAAAACACTCATACCACCATGTGTGTGTTTGTTCCTTTGTTGGCATGGGTGGATTGTTCGCCAGGTCAGCAAGCAAAACGGCAAGGCTCGCCCGTAAAGCGATTGGACCACTCCCGGGGGTAGCGTCATAAGTATTACGAAACTCCCATAGCCACTCATCTCTTACCTCAATCATATCCGGCGTTATCTTCGTCGCGTTTTCCATGTGTCCTCCTCTTACTCTTCCCAAGTAATCTTGATTGCTTTGCCGATGCGTTCAGACATAGCCTGTTCATTAGCTCTTTCTTCTGTGTCGTACCCGCCAATAACACATGCCGTTGTTTTTGGCGTGTTTGGCGGAGCCGGGTAAACATTCACCCAGGCCGACTTTTCGGTTGTCGCCATTTCTAAAATGACCTGTCCAGCAAGATTTTTCCCGTCGCGCAGACATTGATAGATGTAATCGTCATCTCCTTCAAGCGTGTAAGCGAGTTTGGTCCCAACCACCGTTA
>CALMVK010000093.1:0-375 GCA_937873145.1 uncultured Granulicella sp.
GCGCTCCAAACTCGCTTGCGTATGCAGTAATGCTGTTCATTCAGATGGCTGCTCGTCTCAGAGGAAGAATAAAAGTATATCCGCTGAAGACAACCTTGCTCACATTGTCTGAGCAGCTCATCCCAACAAACTCGTGTTGCAGCTCAATGTCAGCATCCGAGCGCACCGTCACGCTTTAGCCCTCGGCAATTCATCCCACCGCGTGGTCCATCGCGGCGAAAGGTGCTCAGCTCGCAACTTCCAAGCCGAATCCTTCGGCCCAGCGCTCAGGATGCGGACGGTTCCTCGTCCCAGCTTCGCATTGAGTTGATCCACGGTTTTCCATGCCCGTTCTCTTCGCTCGCTGTCAAACTCGCTCCACAAGGCCGGTTGCTG
>CALMVK010000093.1:385-2774 GCA_937873145.1 uncultured Granulicella sp.
TACGGCGAGACCAACGACCTCGCCAGTGTCGTTCGTCGTCGCGACAAAGCGCGCCGATGCCCCATTCGAGTAGAACGGGTCTTGATTGAAGGTGCTTGTGTGCATGAATACAAAGAGAGTGTCTGCCGCTACCCTGTAGCGGCGCATCTTCTCCGCAGCTCGCGTCGCGTAGCTCGCGATGGCCTCCCGCATCTCTGTCCATGACGTGACCGGAGCCCCAAAGCTCCGGGTAACAGCGATTCCCTTCCGCGTGGGCTCCACCAGCTCCAGCGGCATGCACGAGATACCACGCAGCTCGTAGACGGTGCGGCCTCCGGTGACCGTCATCAGAGCGCGGGCGGCTTCCGGTTCCAGGGCGGCTAGGTCCGCCGCCGTTTGGATTCCAAGCTTCGCGAGCTTGGCGGCCGAGGCTCCGCCAATGCCCCAGACCTCCTCGACCGGCACCGTCGGCAGTAGCTCCACCCGCACCTGGCTGGAACGCAGATCGCAGACCCCCCGATACTGCGGCCGTTTCTTCGCGATAAAGTTCGCGACCTTGGCCAGTGTCTTCGTGGGCGCGATTCCGACACACGTCGGGATGCCGACCCAGCGGTGAACGCGATCGCGCAACTCACGCGCCAGTGGCTCTACTTCCCTACTGTTGAACTCGCCCAGATTCAGGAAGCTTTCGTCGATCGAATAGGTTTCTATGGTAGGAACCATCGTCCCGAGTGTGTCACCAACCCTCCGCGAGAGGTCGCCGTAGAGGGCGTAATTGCTGCTGAAGACTCGAACGTTCTCACGCCGGATTAGATCTCGAATCTTGAACTCGGGGTCTCCCATTTTGATCCCGAGCAGCTTCGCCTCTGCACTGCGCGCCACCGCACAACCGTCATTGTTGGACAGCACAATGACCGGCTTGCCTTCGAGATCAGGCCGGAAAACGCGCTCGCAGCTGACGTAAAAGTTGTTGCAGTCGATCAGGCCGAAGACATCGCCCATGGACTATCTCAACGTGTGGATGGCGTGCTTCACGACACCGAAGACATGGAGATCTTCCCCAATGGAAACGCGAAGGGGCTGATAGCGAGGGTTGGCGGGATCGAGCCAGATGCAGTCCGGTCCGCGGCGGAGCCGCTTGACCGTGTACTCGCCGTTCACGGCCACTACGACCACGCTGCCGTTCTCCGGTTTCGCGGCACGGTCCACAACGAGCAGATCGCCGTCGAGGATCCCGGCGTCCTTCATGCTGTCGCCATCGACGCGCATCATGAACGTTGCGGCCTTGTTCTCGATCAGGTACTCCGTGAGGTCAAGAGGCGTTTCCAGGTAGTCTTCTGCAGGACTGGGGAAGCCCGCTGGCACCCGCCCGTCGAAGTACGGCAACACCATTGGCCAGCTTGCGGCCCACTCCACCAGCTCCAAACCCATACCCGGCCCCTGTCAGAGGTATAGCAGTAAAGGCGAAGGAAAAGCGAATTATTTAGGCCGGTGGTACGACGAGGCGGAACGACCATCTTCCAGTGTGCCGAGGGTTCTCCGCTATCAATCTACAAAGGCAGCTCGCCGCTTTCGGCCGCTTTCGCTGCGGCACGCATCATCTCGGGGCCGTTGTTCCGAATGTTCCCTACTTTCGGATTGGCCTCGTAGACCTCCATCTCGGAAGACTCGTACGGGCGCAATAAGTCCAATGGCAGACGCTCGGTTTCTTCTCTGTCCAGCCAGCGATCGTAGTCTCGGGCATGCAAGATGACCGGCATACGCGGATGGATCCGGCTCATCAGCTCGTTCGCTTCGGTAGTCACAATCGAAAAGGACTGGAGCCAGTGGCCGTCCTTACCCTTCCAGGCATCCCAGAGGCCCGCAAACGCGAAGAGCCCCCCACTGCTCAACTCAAATGCATAGGGCTGTTTGGGTAGCTTGCCTTCTTTCGGCCATTCGAAAAACGCTGACACTGGCACGAGGCAACGCCTCTTTTTGAAAGGTTCACGCCAAGTCGGAGCCTTGGTAATCGTCTCCGATCGAGCATTGATCGTGGTGAGGCCCTTGACGTCGTTCATGTCTTTAGTGAAGTACGGAATCAGGCCCCAGCGGGCCAGGACCATTTCACGATCTCCCGTCTCACGGCTTTGCCGAACGATGGGCTGATGGGTCGTGGGCGCGATGTTGTAGTCCGCATCCGGCATCGGCAATTCGACCGGATTGGGCTGCGCACGGAAATGCTCTGCGAGTCTCTGTTTGTCACTTCGTCGAACATACCGTCCACACATAGGTCCCCTCCACATCAGGTTATCGCTGGCGCGGCCAACGGTCATCGGAGCGCCTCTCACCACCACAGCGCAACAACAGCACAAGGGAAGCAGGAAAGAATGGCACAGACGGAAGATCAATACAGAGAGGGTCGGCGGAG
>CALMVK010000094.1 GCA_937873145.1 uncultured Granulicella sp.
AAGAGGCAACGGCAACTCGTCGGTAAACGCTAGGGCTGCTTCGATGGTGATGTAAAAGCAGTGTTCGTTTTTGTTGTCATCCCCGAAGGCAAATCTGCGGCTGCACTTGCCGTTGTTTGCCGTAACACCTTCAGCAAATCCGCTTTAGGCGATCGAAGCCAGACCCGCGACCGGGGCCAGCCCGCCTTCCTGGTCCTGGTATTGCAACTGGTAGAGCTTGTAGTAAAGACCATGCTGGGCGAGCAACTGCTGATGCGTGCCCTTCTCGCGAAGCTGCCCCTTGTGCATCACCAGGATCGTATCGGCGGACTGTACCGTCGATAGCCGATGCGCGATCAGAACCGACGTGCGGCCTGTGATCATGCGGGCCAGGGCGAGCCGAACGCGAAGCTCGGTCTCTGTATCGACCGAGCTGGTAGCCTCATCCAGGATCAGAATGCCGGGCGAGTGCGCCAGTGCGCGAGCAAAGCTGATCAACTGCTTTTGGCCAGTGGAAAGGCCGGCCCCGCGTTCCCGCACAGGCTCGTTGAAGCCAAGCGGGAGCGACCGGATGAAGTCGCCGATATTGACCTCATCTGCGGCCTCTTCAATTCTGGCCGCAGTGATCGAGGACGTCCCTAGACGGATGTTGTCCGCAACCGTGCCCGAGAAGAGAAACGGATCCTGCAGGACGACGCCGAATCGCTGCCGCAGTGCGGTCAGGTTCTGCTGGCGAATGTCGATACCGTCGACCAGAATCTCTCCGCGCTGAATGTCGTAGAACCGCATCATCAGGCCGGTAATCGTGGTCTTCCCGGCGCCGGTGTGGCCGACGATCGCGGCCGTCTCGTTGGGATCGAGGGTGAACGAGACATCGCGCAGAATCCATTCGATCGCAGGATCCGCCGTGGGATCGTACGAAGCCTCCGTATGCTTCAACGGCTGGTAGGTAAACCACACGTTCCTGAACTCAATGCGGCCGTAGGCGGCACCGGTTGGGTCGGGCACGAGAGGCTGTACGGGAGAGACGATCTCCGGAGCCTGGTCGAGCAGCTTGAAAACCCGTTCCGACGCGGCCATTGCTGCCTGCAAAATATTGAACTTGTCCGACAGCTCCAGGATAGGCCGGAAGAAGCGCTGCGCGTATTGGATGAAGGCGATCAGCACGCCGAGAGTAACGGTCGAGAAGATACCGTCCAGCCACAGGTGGCCTTGATTCGCACCGCCAAGGGTGTGCAGCACGGCCGCACCTCCGCGCCAAAGCACCAGGGCAATGGCCAGCGCGGAGAGGAACTCGACCACCGGATAGTAGAGGGCGTAGGCGAAGATAGCATCGGTCCAGGCGCGCTTGTTCTCCTCGTTCACCGCCGCAAAGTCGTCGTAGGCGCGTTGCTCGCGATTGAACAGTTGCACCACGCTCATGCCGGAGACATACTCCTGCGTAAAAGCGTTGATCTTCGCAGTCGCGGCTCGTTGCGCGCGATAGCTGATGCGCACGAACTTGCGGAAGACATTGGTCGCCAGAATGATCAGCGGAATCACAGCCAGCGTCAGCAGCGCCAGCGGCCAAGACATCCAAAGCATCACAGCGACGATGTACACCAGCGAGACCACATTTTCAACAATGGCAAGCACGCCCGAGGTAAACATCTCGTTGATCGCATCCACATCCGACGTGACGCGGGTCACCAGGCGGCCAACCGGATTGCGATCGAAGAAGGCTACATCCTGGTCCTGGATATGGCGGAAGATCTGCCGGCGCAGGTCGAACATGATCTTCTGTCCCGTCCACTGCATCAGGTAAGTCTGCACAAACTCCAAACCAAAGCTGACGACCAGCGTAAGTAGATAAATCCCCGCCAGTTGCGTGACGCCGGTCATCGGCGCAGGCGAGAGATGACGGCCAAGCCAGGAAGGATGGTGGTCGGGCGAGAGATACGTATCGACGGCCACCTTGATCAGCAGCGGTCCCGCCACATCGGTCGCAGACTTGAGCAGCGTCGAAACCGCGGAGATCGCCGTCTGACTTTTATACGGGCCAAGGTAGCGCAACAGACGGCGCATCAGCGCACCGTCATAAACCTTACCGACAACATCATCGTCCGAGCCGCCGGCTTTGGCAGCGGCTTCCTTGGCGACCGCTTGCTGTGCGGCCGTCGCCTGTGGAACAGACGCGTTCACTGCCGACGCCTTGGCGATGGTCTGATCTGGTTTACCGGCTTCCGTGCGGTTGTTCATGCGTGTCTTCATACTAGATGCGTCTGCCTTTGGCCGCGCTTCTATTGTGTGTCCCATGGAGCATGAAAGAATTGAAGGCAATGCATGCGACCGCCAGCGAGACATTGGGGATCTACGCATCGATCCCGTTCTGCAAGGCAAAGTGCAGCTTCTGCAACTTCGCCTCAGGCGTCTTCGGCTCGGGAGCTCTGCCCGGCTACCTGGAGCGGCTCTGCGCGGAGATGCAGCAGGCGCGCGCCTTCGCCGAAGCTCTTGAAATGCAACTGCCGGAGCGGGCGGACTCGGTCTACCTGGGCGGAGGGACGCCGTCGCTGCTTGAGCCGGACGCGGTCGAGCAGCTCTTTGGAGAGCTGCAGGCAAACTTTGCCGTCGATCCCAATGCGGAGATCACAGTGGAGTGTGCGCCGGGCCAGGTCAGCAGCCGGACCCTCGAAGCTCTGCTGCGCGCGGGGGTCAACCGGCTGAGCTTTGGCGTGCAAAGCTTCGTAGATGCGGAGTGCGCGGCGACGGGCCGTCTGCATACCGGGAACGCCTGCCGGCAGGAGCTCGCGCGGATGCAGCAGGCAGGGGTGGCGCGGCTCGGGCTTGACCTGGTCGTCGGCCTGCCGCATCAGACGGAGGCAAGCTGGCGTTTCTCGGTCGAGCAGGCGATCGAGTCCGGCGTGGAGCACGTCAGCATCTACCTGCTCGAGACGGACGAGGACTCACGCCTGGGACGGGAGGTCTTGACCGGCGGAACGCGCTACGGGGCAGGCTCACTACCGGAAGAAGATCGCGCCGCGGACTGGTATCAGGCGGCCTGCGACTGGCTGGGCGCGGCCGGGATCGCGCAGTATGAAATCTCGAACTTCGCGCGGGCAGGGGGGCAGTCGCGGCATAATCGCAAGTACTGGGAGCGGGCGCCCTACCTGGGTTTCGGCCTGGATGCACACTCCATGCTGCGGGGCGGGCAAGACCCGCAGGCCACGGACGTACGCTGGGCGAACGCAAAGGAGATGGCCACGTATATGGGGCCGGGCCTCGGAGAACGCGGCTTCCATCGGACAGTGGATAGGGTAGACCGCCGGGCGGCGCTCGAAGAAGCCCTGTTTACCGGACTGCGGCTTGTAGAAGGCGTCTCGCTGGCCGCGCTGCGCGAGCAGTTTGGCAGATGGGTCGATGAGGTGGAGTTCGGCGGGATGGATGGCTTGCTCGCGCAAAACGGTGACCGGCTCCAGCTCACCTCTGCGGGACGCCTGGTGTCGAACGAAGTCTTCCAAAGACTGCTGCTGGAGCCGGCAGGGGTCTGAGCGTACACCGTCAGGTTAGGATAAGAAGCAGGGATGCTAGTGTTTCGGTCCGACGTTCCTGCTTCTGCAAAGGAGAGCTTGCATGATCGATTTGCGCAGTGACACAGTGACGAGACCCACGGCGGCGATGCGGCAGGCGATGGCCGAAGCCGAGGTGGGCGATGATGTCTACGGGGAAGACCCGACGATCAATCGCCTGGAAGCTCGGGCAGCCGAGGTCTTCGAGCGCGAGGCCGCAATCTTTGTGCCGACCGGATGCATGGGCAACCTCATCGCGGCGCGCCTCCACACCCAACATGGGCAAGAGGTTGTCTGTGAGTCGCGATCGCATCTGCTGGATTGGGAGATGGCCATGGTGGCGGCGTTCTGCGGATGCGTGCCGCGGACCATCGTCGCAGAGCGCGGCATCCTGACCTGGAAGCTGATTGCGCCGGCGATCGTGCCGAAGATCTACTACCGGGCGCAGACCGGGCTGGTGTGGCTGGAAAACTCGCACAACATGGCCGGAGGCACGGTCACGCCGCTCCCCATCTTTGAAGAGATCTGGGCCGGTGCGCGGGAGGCCGGTCTGCCGACTCACCTCGATGGTGCGCGCATCTTCAACGCCGCCACCGCTCTCGGCACGAATGTCGCGACATTAACGCGCGGCTTCGATACGGTGATGTTCTGCCTCTCGAAGGGGCTAGGCGCACCTGTAGGTTCAATGCTGGTTGGCAGCGCGGAGGCCATCGCGAACGCCAAAATCTTTCGCAAGGCGCTGGGCGGAGGCATGCGGCAGGCGGGCATTCTGGCCGCGGCAGGGCTGATTGCGCTCAACGAAATGCCCCAGCGGCTGGGCGAAGATCACGCCAACGCGCGTCTGCTGGCTGAGGCCGTCGCTGCGGTGCCGGAGGTCGAGATCGATCTCCCCGCGGTCCAGACGAACATCGTCATCTTCCAACTCCAGGGCGGCGACGCAGCCGGATTCTGTGCGCGGTTGAAGGACGAGGGCGTGCTCGCCAGCGCGGTCGGGCCGGATTCTGTACGCTTCGTCACCCACTTCGACGTAAGCCGCGACGACTGTCGCAAAGCCGCAAAGATAGCGGTGGAGTTGCTGGAGGCGCGGGTCGGTCTGGCGGTCGGTGCCGGCAGCTATCGCTAGAGCGTCGAGCCGCCGTCAGCTTACTCCTGCATGGATCACAGGATGGATCGCCAGAAACACACGCGCTACCGTCCCGTGATCCACAGAATCGTAGTTGCTATCCAGCTCGATCGTTCCGCCGTGCTTGTTCACAATCCCCCGGCTCACCCACAACCCTAGCCCTGTACCCCGTTCGCCCTTGGTCGTGTGGAAGGGCTGGAACAGCGAACCTCTAATCTCCTCGGCGATTCCAGGGCCTTGGTCGGTGATGGTCACGACAGCCCCTGCCTCATGGCGCAGTCCCCCGACGGTCACCCCCGCGGAACACGGAACGCAGCGCAGACGAATCACGGTGTCAGCACCCGAGGCCTCCGCCGCATTGGTGAGCAGATTGGTGAACACCTGGCGCAGTTCGGCAGGGAAGCCGTAAATCACCAGGCCGGGTATAAGATCGGGTTCGACCGTGACGCCGAGCGAGACGAAGCGACGATCCATCAGCAACAGAATGGACTCCAGCATCTCCTTCAGATCAATCGCAATCGGCACCTTGGCTTCGCGATAAAGCGAAAGCATGGCGCGGCTAATCTGCGTCACGCGGGCGATCTCCAGCTTGGCGAGCTGCAGGAACTGCGCACTCTCTTCGGGCGTCGACTCTCCATCCATCAAGAACAGCAGGTTGGACACCGAATCGAGTGGGTTGTGGATCTCGTGCGCGATCGTCGCTGCCAGACGCCCGGCCACCGCCAGCTTCTCGTTCGCCAGCAGTGCCTCCTGGCTCTTAATGGCAATCGTGACATCGCGAAAGACCAGTACGATGCCGATGATCTTGCCTTGTTTGTCGCGGATCGGCGCGGCCGACTCGTCTACCAGAATCTCCTGCCGATCCTTGCGGATAAGAATGCCGTGCTTGACCAACTGCGTGACCGGATCGAGCTGCTGAACCCTGGTGACCGGGTTCTCGACTGGCTCAAGCGTAGTGGAGTCGAGAACATGGAAGACCTGGCCGATCGGCTGGTCGTGCGCCTCTGCCGCGGTCCAGCCGGTAAGCTGCTGGGCCACATCGTTCATCGTATCCACCCGGCCCTCCGCATCGCAGGTAATCACGCCGTCGGCGATCGACTGTAGGGTCGTGCGAAGCTTCTGCTCGGAGCGGAAGGTTTGTTCGGCGCGCACCCGTAAAATGTTGGTCGATTGGCGAAACGCATTCGACACCGCCTGCAGCTGACGCCGGCTGTAAAGCCCGATCGTAAGTCCGATAACCAAGGCGAACAGCAGCAGGGCCAAGGTCATGAAGTGGGTCTGTCTGCGCCAGCGCTCCAGATCGTCGTTGCGCTGCCGTTCCTTCGCGGCAATCAGTGCCTGCAGCCGCTGCCGCATCTCGTCCACCTGGCGCTTGCCGATCAGGTTCAGATCCAGGTCCGAGGTCGTGGCGCCGGCGCGAATGGAGACGATCAGCGGCTGCACAAACGCCTGTTCCCAAGTGTCGTGAAGGTTCTCGACCTCGGTAATGGCGGACTCGCGGGCACGATCATGGGCAGAGGTGCGGGCGCGGTCGAACTCGGTGGAAAGCTGCTGGTCCGCGGCTTGGTAGGGCTGCAGAAACAGTGAGTTGCCGGTCGTCTGAAAGCCGCGTAGACCCGTCTCCTGGTCGACGATCAGCCGCTCGATCAGCAGGGTTTCGGCCATGCTTTGGTCGGTCTCCTGCAGCTCGGCGACCGTGCGGTAGGCTTGGCGCAACTGCCAGCCCAGCGCTCCCGCGCTCAGCAGAATGACCAGTAGGGGTACAAGGAACACCCGCCGAAGAATCTGGTCAAACTTTGAAAAATTCACAGGACCCCGTTCAGCCTGACTTCCTAACCGCCTCGCCCTTCCACTCGAGTAAAAGGCATCCTGCGCGCTGTCCGTGGGCTCTACGCTGCGGGCGCAGGTAGCAGACCCCCCAATTTTTCAAGCAGCGCCGGCGCTCCTTCTCCCTTGGTCATATAGAGGTCGACTAGACGCGTCACCTCCACTGGCAGGCTGGTATAGGCCGACAACATCAGGATGGGCACAGTTGGTTTCACCTTGCGCATCGTGCGCGCCACCTGGTCGCCGGTCATGCCGGGCATCGAAAAATCGAGCACCACGGCTTCAATCGGTTCCCGTGCAAAGAGGTCCAGACCGGCAACTCCGTCGAGCGCGGTCAGCACACGATACCCGGCGCGCTCGAGCAGCATCCTGCGCACCTCGAGACCCACCCGCTCATCGTCCACACATAATATGAGAGGAGAATCTCTCTCCATTCGGCACCGCTTACCCCTTCCTTGCCTGCGCTCTAAGATATACGAGTCCATGCGACGCCGGCTACGTAAAAGTCAGACGAATGGATTCATCGTACGTTTGCAAAGAGATTCCGGCACGTGGGATAGGCTGTGATCAGCGATGAACATGCGTTTTAAACTGTCGTACAAAGAAACGCGAGGGTGGGCGCGTTGAGCCAAGTGATCTTTGTCCTGGAAGACGATTTAGACATCTCCCGCCTGGTGCAGTATCACCTCGAGGCGTCCGGCTTTGCCGTCAAGCCGTTTGCGGCCATCGGCAACATCGTGGCCGAAGCCGAACGCCAGCCTCCCGCGCTCTTCCTGCTGGACATCATGGTGCCCGGGGGAGATGGTCTGGACCTGTGCCGAAGGCTGCGTCAAAATCCTACCCTCAGCATCGTGCCGATCATCTTTCTCACCGCGCGCGCCGCGGAGAACGACCGCGTGCACGGGCTTGAGCTAGGCGCAGACGACTACATCACCAAGCCCTTCGCCACGCGGGAACTGGTCGCTCGCGTCAAAGCCGTCTTGCGCCGCTTTGAGCGCCCAAGCACCCCCTCCATGGTCAAATTCGACCACATCGAGATCGACGCCAACGCCATGCAACTACGGGTGCACGGCGAACTGGTCACGACCACCGCGACCGAGTTTCGGCTGCTCGACTATCTCGCCCGGCATCCAGGACGTGTCTTCAGCCGCGATCATCTGCTCGATGCCGTGTGGGGCGATGCCCGCTTCGTCACGCCGCGTTCGGTCGACGTCTATGTGCGGCGCATCCGGGAGAAGATCGAAGAGGATGCCGAAACGCCGCGCTTTCTGAAGACCATGCGCGGTGCCGGCTATCGTTTCGAGATCCCCAAAACCGCACAGATCCTGCCCGCCCAGACCCTGCCTGCATAACCCTGCCTGCATAACCTAGCCCGTATAGACCCTGCCCGCGCAGACCGTGCGGCGTACACTTCTCTTCGGACACGCTGAGCGGCCGCTTGCCCCGGAAGGATGCCGTGACCCGAACTCTCTTCTTCAAGCTCTTTATACGGCTCTTGCTGGCAGCCGGCGTGGTGCTCCTGATCGGGCAGGCCCTGCCCACGCTGCGCCTTGCCTGGATGCTGGCGTTGATCGTCTCCTGGGCCGTGCTGGTAGCGTTGTGGACGGCCCGCACGCTGCGCCGCATCCTGGCCCCGCTGCAGGCTTCGGCCAACGCGCTCATCGAAGGTCAGCAGGCCCCGCAGCCCACCCGCTACCGGGAGTTCGACGGCCTGGCCTACGCACTCGCCTCCGCCTCCGAACAGGTACAAAGCTCGCTCTCAAAAGCCGCCGAGAGTCGCCGCGAGCTCGAAGCGCTGCTCGACAGCATGCAGGATGCAGTCGTCGCGGTCGACGCCGCCGGACGCATCCAGTGGACCAACGAGCGGATGCAGCGCCTGATGCCGCGCAGCCTGGCCAGTGGAAGCGCGGTGCGCATCGGCCACGCGCTGGTCCAGACCATCCGCGACCCCGATGTACTGGCCTGCGTACGCAGCGCGCTCGATGAGAAGACGGTCGGCGTCGGCCGGGCGACCTCGCTCATCCCGGGAAGACAGTTTGAGGTAAACGCCTCGCCCATGCCTGGTGGTGGCGCGGTCGCCGTCCTGCACGACATCACCCGCATCGAGGAGGTCGAGCGCACCCAGCGAGACTTCGTCGCCAACGTCTCGCACGAGCTGCGCACGCCGCTCACCTCCATCTCAGGCTATGTCGAGACGCTGCTCGACATGAAAGAGAAAGAAGGCGAGCCGGGCCTCAGTCCGATGGCGCGCGACTTTCTTTCGACCATCCTCAAAAACGCCACGCGGATGAACCGGCTCACTGAAGATCTGCTGGTGATGGCGCGCGTAGAAGCCGCAAACGTCGATCTGCATCCCGCACCGGTGCAGGCCTGCACGCTGGTTGAGGATGCGATCCATGCCATGAGCGGGCTGGTGCTTGAAAACGAAGCGACGCTCGAACTGGGCGCAACCACCGACTGCCCGGTCATCGCGGATAGTGACGCGGTCATCCAGGTGCTCGGAAACCTGATCGAAAACGCCATCAAGTACGGCCAGCCCAAACACCAGCAGCATGCGCGTGTGCTCATCAGCGCGCGTGAGATCGCCGAACCCTACGAGGCCGTCGAATTCAGCGTGCGCGACTTTGGCATGGGAATCGGGTCTGAACATCTGGACCGCATCTTCGAACGCTTCTACCGAGTCGATAAAACACGCTCGCGCGAGTCCGGAGGAACCGGCCTAGGCTTGTCCATCGCGCGGCACATGGTGCACTCTCAGGGAGGAACCATTCGCGCCGAAAGCGAGATGGGCGCAGGCAGCAACTTTCTCTTCACCTTACCCAAAGCCTCCGATCCTCAAGAGAAACCGGCCTAACTTTGCCTTTGTTTCGCATTTTATTAGGATGTAACCTCCTCGTAACAATCCGGCCCGAGACTAGAGAAGCATATAAGCAGGCAAGGGGGAAATTTTGAAACGGAAATTCATTGCATCGGGTCTTTTGGCAGTGTGTGCGGCCGCGGCTTCGGCCCAGAATATCAGCGGAGCGGGAGCCACCTTCCCCTATCCCATCTACTCGAAGTGGTTCAACGAGTACAGCCAGATCCATCCGGACGTCAAGATCAACTACCAGTCCATCGGCTCCGGAGGAGGCATCCGCCAGGTCACGGAAGGCACCGTCGACTTTGGCGCAAGCGACGCCACCATGACCGACCAGCAACTGCATGACGCCAAGGTGAAGGTGACCGCCATCCCCACCGTGCTCGGCGCAGTGGTTCCCGTCTATAACCTTCCCGGCGTCAACCAGGAGCTGAAGTTTACCGACGACGCGATCGCCGGCATCTATCTCGGCAAGATCACCAAGTGGAACGATCCGTACATCGCCAAGGAGAACCCCGGCGTCAATCTTCCCGACGCCAACATCCTGCCGGTCTATCGTTCTGAAGGCAGCGGAACCACCTTCATCTTCACCGACTATCTCTCGAAGGTCAGCCCGCTCTTCAAATCGACCATCGGCACCGGCGCCGCGGTCAAGTGGCCCGTCGGCATCGGCCAGAAAGGCAATGAGGGAGTCGCCGGCATGATCCGCCAAAGCAAGTTCTCCTTCGGCTACGTCGAGCTTATCTACGCAACCCAAAATCACATGCAATTCGGCACTGTGCGCAACAAGGCAGGCCGCTTCGTCAAGGCCTCGACCGACACCGTAACGGCCGCCGCGGCCGCCGACGCCAAGACGATTCCCGCCGACTACCGGGTTTCGATTACCAATGCCGCGGGACCCGACTCCTACCCCATCTCGAGCTTCACCTGGCTGCTCATTCCCACCGTAGCCAAGGATCCCGCCAAGGGTAAGGCCTTGGTCGAGTTCCTCAACTGGATGCTCGAACATGGGGAGAGTGAAGCCACCGGGCTCACTTACGCTCCGCTTCCGAAGGCCGTCGCCGACCGCGTCAAGCAAACCGTCGGCACGCTGCGGTAAACACTCACACACTCTCTCCGCGTCCGCGCGGAGAGAGAAGGAATCTCTCTTTGCATGGCTGATCGAGCAATCCATCCATCTACCCCCGTACCGCAGCGGACGACCGTAACGGCGCTTGCGCCGGACGCTCCCGCTGCGGTCTCTCTGCCGGTCCCTGCGGCGCCCTCAGCGATCCGCTCCTATCTCAGCCAGCGCGGCAGCGGAGCGCTCGCAGACCGTTCCTTCGGCGCCATCATGCTGCTTTGCGCGTGCAGCATCTTCGCCATCGTTATCTTCATCGCCAGCATCCTGGTGCTGCGCTCCAGGCTCAGCTTGACCCAGTTCGGCCTCAAGTTCTTTACCGGGCAAAATTGGGATCCCGTCTCGGGCGACTTCGGCGCGCTGCCCTTCATCTTCGGCACGCTTGCCACCTCGCTCGTCGCCCTGTGCCTGGCGGTGCCGCTTGCGCTCGGTGTTGCCATCTTCATCACCGAGCTTTGCCCCAAGGTCCTGCGCGCACCCATCTCTTTTCTCACTGAGCTGCTCGCGGCCATCCCCAGCGTCGTCTACGGTCTCTGGGCCGTCTTCGTGCTAGTGCCGATCGTCCGCGATCAACTAGGCCCATGGCTGGCCAAATATCTCGGCTGGACCGGCTTCTTCGGCGGCACCAACTTCGGCGTCGGCCTGCTGACCGCCAGCATCATCCTCGCCATCATGATCCTGCCCATCATCTCGTCGCTCACCCGCGACATGATGACCGCGGTCCCCACCTCGCAGCGCGAGGCCGTGCTGGCCCTGGGCGCAACCCGTTGGGAGATGATCCGCATCGGCGTGCTGCGCAATGCGCGCATCGGCATCGTCGGCGCGGTCATCCTGGGGCTCGGCCGCGCGCTCGGGGAGACCATGGCCGTCGCCATGACCATCGGCAACCATCCCGTCATCTCGAAGTCGCTCTTCGCCCCCGGCTACACGCTCGCCAGCGCCATCGCCAACGAGTTCTCGGAAGCCACCGGCGATCTCTATCTCAGCGCACTCATCGAGATCGGGCTCGCACTCTTCCTGGTCACCATTGTCGTCAACGCAATTGCACGTGTGCTGGTCTGGGCCGTCACGCGCGGCGCCCCGGCAAGGGTGGCCTAAATGAGCGCACAGCCCAACCTTCCCGACTTGACTCCTCCCGTCTCCTCTCCTGCTCGCCCGCCCATGAACTTTGGTACGCGCGCCATGCGCGTTCACTTCGGCTATCGCAAGGCGACCAACCTGCTGGTAGGCGGACTGGCAATCTTAGCCACCGTCATCGTCATCGCTCCGCTGGTCGCCATTCTGATCTACCTGATCTACAAAGGCGCCAGCTCGCTCAACGTAGCCTTCTTCACCCGGCCTCCCGCGCCTGTGGGGGAGCAGGGTGGCGGCATGGCCAACTCCATCTTCGGCTCGGGAGTCATCCTCACGCTCGCCAGCCTTATGGGAATTCCCGTCGGCATCGCCGCCGGCGTCTACCTGGCCGAGTATGGCCGGGGCAAGCTGCTCGGCAACGCCATCCGCTTTACCGCCGATGTCCTCAACGGCGTACCGTCCATCGTCATGGGCATCGCCGTCTACTCGCTCATCGTCATGCAGCAGAAGCACTTCTCAGCCTTTGCCGGAGGCGTCGCGCTCGCCATCATGATGGTGCCCACCGTCACGCGGACCACCGAAGAGATGCTGGCCACCGTGCCGCACTCCATCCGCGAAGCAGCGCTCGGTCTCGGCGTCCCCAAATGGCGGACGACGATCTCGGTCGCCCTCAAGACCGCTTCACCCGGCATCATCACCGGCTGCATGTTGGCCTTTGCGCGCGTCGCGGGGGAAACTGCACCGTTGCTCTTCACCGCCTTCGGCAACCAGTTCTGGTCCTTCAAACTGAACGAGCCCATCGGCGCGCTGCCGCTGCAGATCTACGTCTACGCCATCTCCCCCTACGATGAGTGGCATCGCCTGGCCTGGGCCGGATCGCTTGTGCTCATCGTGCTCATCATGGTCTCCGTCACGTTGGTGCGCATCTTCGCCAGCCGCGGCGTACTCAAGGGAGGAAGTTAGTGGGAGTCGGCATTCTGGTCGAGCACTTGAACGCGTGGTACGGAACAACGCACACCCTGCAGGACATCAACCTGCACATCCCCGCTAACCACGCCACTGCGCTGATCGGGCCTTCCGGTTGCGGCAAATCGACCTTTGTCCGCTGCCTCAACCGCATGCACGAGACCAACCCCATCGCCCGCGCCACCGGCACCGTGAAGATGGGCGATATCGATATCTACAACGACGCATCGCCGGTCGAAATTCGCCGCCGCGTCGGCATGGTCTTCCAGCGGCCCAATCCCTTTCCAACTATGTCCATCTACGACAACGTGGTCAGCGGACTCAAACTCAACGGTTTTCGCAATCGCAAGATTCTCGATGAAACGGTCGAGCGCAGCTTGAAGTCGGCCGCGCTTTGGGAGGAAGTCAAGGACGACCTCAAAAAGAAGTCCGGAGCCAGCCTCTCCGGAGGCCAGCAGCAGCGCATGTGCATCGCGCGCGCCATCGCGGTCGATCCCGAAGTGCTGCTCATGGACGAGCCCGCCTCGGCGCTCGATCCGGTCTCGACCTCGAAGATCGAAGACCTCATCTTCCAACTCAAGTCGCAGTACACCATCGTCATCGTCACCCACAACATGCAGCAGGCCGCACGCGTGGCCGAAAACACCGGCTTCTTCCTCAACGGCAAGATGGTTGAGTTCGACTCGACCCATAAGATCTTCACCAATCCGAGCGATAAGCGTACCGAGGATTACATCACCGGGAGGTTTGGCTAGTGGCGACGCGGATCAAGTTCCAACAGAGTCTGGACGACCTCAAAGAGCGGCTGCTCATCATGGCAGGCATGACCGAGCAGGCCATCCAGCGCTCCATCGAGGCCTACCGCACCCGTGACCTAACTATCTGCGAGCAGGTCTTCAAGGCCGAGCCCTCCATCAACCGGCTGGAGCGCGAGATCGACCAAATGGCGCTCGACCTGCTCGCCATGGAGCAGCCCATGGCCGTCGATCTTCGCTTCATTCTCTCGGTCATCCGCATCAATGCAGACCTGGAGCGCGTAGGCGATCAGGCCGTCAACATCGCAGTGCGCGTGCGCGAGATGGGCGCCTTCGCCAACATCGATCTGCCGGTCGACATCCCCAAGCTCGCCTCGCTGGCGGCAGCTATGGTGCGCAAATCGCTGCAGGCCTTCATTGAGGGAGACGCCGATCTCGCAACCTCCGTGCTGCGGCTCGACGACGAGGTAGACGAGATGAACGACGCGGCGTTCTACTCGCTGAGCACCTTGATCCGGGAAAAGCCGGACCTGACTCCGCAGTCCCTGAACGCACTGATCATCGCGCGCAACCTCGAGCGCGTGGGAGATCACGCCACCAACATCGCCGAAGACGTCATCTTCTGGGTGCGCGGCGCGGACGTACGGCATAACGTCTCGGCGGCGTGAGCTCTTTGTTGTCATTCCCAAAAGGGAATCTACTGATTGTCATTGGTTGTCCTGCCCGAAGGAAATCTACCTATCGTCACTTATTGTCATTCCCGAAGGGAATCTACTTATCGTCACTTATTGTCATTCCCGAAGGGAATCTGCGTTTGCTTTTGTCGTTGTTCGTTCTCTGTAGCGTAGAGAAATCAGCCGCGGAACGCCCACCATCGCAACCGCGCCAGCAACGGAAAGTAAAGCGCCAGGCGCAGCGGCTGACCCGGCGTAGCCAAGGCCCGGGCGTACGTTTCAAGCTGCTCGCGGTAGAGCGCCTGCTGTCCGTCGAGCCACGCGTCCAGCGCCGCTTCCGCATGCGTAGACGTCTTGTAGTCCACAATCCAAAGGTACTCCGCGCCGGCTTCGAGCGGAGCCGCACCGGCAAGAAACGTACGATCCAAACGCAGTTGCGTCCTCGCTCCTTCCTCGTCATACGCAGACAAGGACGCCTCGGACGCGGCCTGCGGATGCGCGGAGAGCAGCCAGCGACCCTCCGCGGAGGCCAGCGTCTTTTCCACGCCACGCATCACCTGCGGCGTCAGCGCTTCGAGGTCGCGTCCGGCAAGTCCACCGCCGCGCAGCACGGCGGCCACCCGCGCCGGCCAGCCGGGAAGCTCCCTGGCTAGCGCGGCAAAGCTGCTGCCGGCGGCTACCCGCGTGGCCGCTCGCTCCAGAAATGCATGCAGCGTCTTACCGAAGACCCGGGCGCGAAAGCCACCCTCCGGACGAGCAAACGGCGCAGCCCCCACCGCTGCAGGAGCCACCTCCGGAAGCGTCATGCTTCCCACCGGAATGCGATCGATCCAACGATCCGACGAACCCGACGCAGCAGCAGCCAGCGTGTCGAGCACCTGCGGCATCGCCAGACGCGGCATCGCCAGCACCTTGCCCACCTCCTCCGGCGCTCCAAGGTGATCCTGCGCCGCCGGCCATGCCGCCACCAGCAGATTGCGCACACCGGCGTTCAAAGTCCCATCCGCCTTCGTCTGCGGCGCGGCGAAGAGATGCACCTGCTCCCGCGCCCGGGTGCATGCCACATAGAAGAGCCGCTTGCGCTCCGCAGCCTCCCGCGCCTTCAAAATCGACTGAATCCATTGATTGAGCCGCCCGCTGTCCCCGCCCTTGCTTTGGATGGGCGCAAGCATACCGTGCGCCACGCTCACAGC
>CALMVK010000095.1 GCA_937873145.1 uncultured Granulicella sp.
GACGGTCAACGCCTCATTCCTTTTGACACATACAATATGTTTTATCGTGACGACCTCGAACACACTCGCCTTGGCCCACTTCGCAATGAGGTGATGGGCGTTCGACAAGCAGTGTGAGACGATGCCGTCATGATCGCTAGATGGAACGAGGAGAAGCCGAGGCAGGGTAAGAACGGAGAGCGTTGGAGCTTCACGTACTCGCATCTGGTGTGGACTTCAGATCGGACGAAGAGCGCCCAACGACTCTTCTTTTGGAATCAGGATAAGAGCGAATGTGGCGTCGTAATTCTTCCACCCGGCAAGACGATGCACTACGCGCGAATCAGAAGCTTGATGGAGAAGTTGGTCGCAGACCAGCAACTACGGAAAAATACGAAAGAGGCATCGAGTTTCCTTTGGAACGGCACTATCCCGAATACGGTGCCTTCCCAGAAGAGCTTTCCTCTTAAATCCAGCGGGTCCTGCAAAGCGGACTTGGAGCTTCAGGCGGTGACAGGATCGGCTTGTTACCCCTGAAACGGACATTTCAGACGAGTACGCATGCGCTCCGACCCTCTCCTTCGAAATCGAAGTTGCCGAAAACAACGACTTTCGAGGAATGCCGTCGATATTCTGTCATCACCATGAAGAGACTGCCCGGCCTTGTGTCACTTGCGCTCATTCCTTTTACCGGGATGCTGGGCTGTCTTCCGGCATCGAGCAATAGGGTTCTTCAACAGATATCGAGTTCAGATTTCACGGCAACTCTTTCTCAACTGAACAGCGGAGCGATGAGCAGGGGAGCAACCCTCGTCAGCCTCAGGGCTAACGCCACTCCGGACAGCGACACTCACGGTCAGGTGGTTTTCAGTGCCACATGGGATAAGCCGATTGCCATGAACTGGATTGACCCTAAGCATCTGGAATTGACCTGCTCCTCTTGCACGACCAAGGACGTGACTTTCGAGGTCGTGAAGACTGGCGAGGTCCTTATCAGCTACGACAGCAACCTTCGCGTGCAGTAAACGGGGTTGTTCGCGAAAAAACGGCGTTATGGGAAACCTCGTCCAGAGCAGTTCCCTACTCACCACCTACATACGATAAAGGACGTTATCACTCGTCAAATACGAGCTATTGAATCCGTTACTTCCCACAATGCGACTTAACGTTACTGATTTAACTGTGTGGCGACTTCGGCAGGCGCGTCAATGGTGATCGAAAGTGCCGCAGATATGGGCCCAGAACGGCGGTTAAAAACTGTGAATAGAGCCTCATCCTCCATCGGGTTCACACCAGCAACGTGACCTTCTTTGCAACTAAGGACGAGGTCAGCGATGAAGTACTCCAGCGACCATGGCGGACTCTGTTCCGAGGACGCCGTCTCGAAAATCTGGCGAAAAGCGGGGTTGTCACTTGGAAGGAGTCCTCCCTGCTTCAGCTTGAAATCGAGTGAGGAGGCGGCAATCACGCGTGCTCCGACTCGTGAAGTTGAGTCTTGATATCGAGAATTTCCAGCCTCAACTGGGTACGTGACTAAAAGAGGCAATTGAAGTGGATTATAGAGAAGGTAATGAACGGGCACTGTCGTCTCTTTCTCATACCCGAGAATCGCTTCGTACTGTTTGCCTTCGAACTCAAGCGCACGGTAACGAGATGTGTCCTGGAACGAGAAAGTCCTCGCCTTCACGGCGGATTTGTACTCTTGTTCTGCAGGCAACAACCGACTGAATCCAACGATGTAATCAAGCGGGTGATCCTCGGCGGTAGTCTGCGCTTCCGATGGGTAGAGTCTTTTAGATTGCATTAGCGCTATCTTTGTTTGCACGACTACACCTGCGCGTCGGAAGACGATCAGGATTCCAAGGTCGGCTATCTCCCACCTTCCCCAGTAGCGTCCGCCGCCCAAAAAGTGCGTTTCAAGGCGAACGAGCCAACCGGATGAAAAGCTAACGGGAGCAGAATGTTGCGAAACCTCTTTGATAAGGGACATATCGAGGGAAGTCTCATGCGTTGTAGGAAAGGCTGTAAGCTTGGCTGAAACACGCGCGTTTACCGTGGAAAACACATTTCGAATCCAGCCTGTGACTTCTCCAGGAATCGCAAAGGGTAAGGTATTCACCGCTGCAGTATAAGCGCCATAGGTCCTTACAAACGTGGTTAGGGGAAGTAAACTTCACATTGTGGCAAGCACCCGCTGCACCTGGACAGCGCTCCACTCGCCACCACGCGGAGCATCAACCGCACGGACATTGAGCTCCGCTGCGATCCCGCGTAGCGTGCTGATTCCCTGCCCTTGAATCTCCTGAATTACTGGCAGCACCTGAGCCCTTCCCTTCGCCGCCTGAGCGCTGAAGGTCTGCCGGGCAACCGCTCCGATCTCCCGGAACCGCTCCGCAGACACTCGC
>CALMVK010000096.1 GCA_937873145.1 uncultured Granulicella sp.
CTAGTTGACTTCGGCGTGAGCGGAGCGAGCTCTATTCTGACGGCAAGTGGACAGGCGTCACCCTTAACGTCGCTAGAAGCCTTCTTGCGGCAGATCAGGCTAAACGGAAGGTTGCGTTGTCATCGCAGCATAAGGCTGAGCGTGACGTCCTGAGTGCACGCCTGGGTGTTCGGTCCACATACGAGGGATTCCTCCGAGTCGGAGGTCAGAAACAAGCAGCAGAACTTTGGCGATACAGGAATAGCCCCGAAGAAGCGGCTTTTGCGACCGGAGACGGAACTGAAGAGTTGATTCGTCGCGACATTCGAGATTTTGACATGCGGGTTGAGCATATGGCCGGCAAATCCGGTGTGTTCATCGCTTATTACGCTCATACCCGGCCAGAGGCCCTTAGCTTTGCCGACCGGGGCAAGCGAATTGACATCTACCAAGCTTCTGATCAGGCTGCTGTTCTTGCAGCGCTCCAATTGGGTTCTCAAAAGTGGGGTGTCCTGACGATTACAGGACCAGCCGAGTTCCAACTTCTTTGCGCGGAACTTGCCAAGGAGCATGGTTTTTGCATTCAAAACATACCTTTAGCTACCCAGCTCCCCCGTGCCAGCGGACTTTCTCACGAAGTAGACGGTCAAAGCTTGCCTCCCACCCCGTATTAGGCCCATAGAAAGAACATCCTCGAAAAGCTGGCCGTGCAAAACCCTTCACAGCTTGACTGGATGATCGCCATTCGGCTTCGAGTGACCGGGCATGACCAAGAAGCCATCGCGAAGACTTTGCTCACGAACGTTGATCCAAAGCGGCTCTCGGAAAACCGTGACTGGGATCATTACGCGCAGCGGACGGCTGAGGCCGTGTTTGGCCCGCGAGGTGATCGTGAGAGCGGCCGCCTTCAGGAGCGAGCAGACTCATGGCTGCGCCTGGAGGGCAAAAAACATGCAAAGCCACTTGCCCGAGCAACTGCGTACGGGATGAGACCAACAGCTAAACGTCGTCAGGACCTCGGTAAGGGGGGAATAATGAGGTGCAGCTTGGTAGATGATTACAAGTGAGCTTGAGCCTTTTGGGTGCCGGGCTTACATTACCTACAACCAACTCACATCGTCAGCCAAGCCTTCCGCTTGCTCTAGCACCAAATCGATGGCTGCTTTTTGCAGGTCGGGCGGGTAACCGTATCGCGCGAGAAGTTTGCGAACCTCTAGTCGCATCTTTGCTCGTACCGATTCCTTTCGGGTCCAATCGATCGTCTGAGAGCGGCGGATCTGCAGTACGAGCTGCTGCGATAGCACCCTGAGATCCTCAACACGCATGAGCTCTCGCGCGGACCCATTCTCTGCCAGGGCGGTATAGAAGGCCATCTCTTCAGGATTGAGACCAAGTTCTGCACCGCGTTTTCCCGAGCTCTCAATCTCCTGCGCCAGAGATATAAGCTCATCAAGAATTTGCAAGCTGTCAACCGCCCGATTGCGATATCGGCGCATTGCATCGTCCAGTCGTTCCGTGAGCAGCCGAGCTTGAACGATATTGGTACGCTCACGCCCAGAAATCGCGTCAGCCAGGAGTCTTCGTAGGGCTTCAATGGCGAGATTTCGTTCTGGAACCGCTCGTACTCCGGCTAGAAATTCTTCTGACAAAACAGAAACATCAGGCGTCCCCAGCCCGGCTGCTGCAAATACGTCGAGGATGCCATCCGAGACGACGGCGCGAGAGAGGAGCTGTTTGACTCGCTGCTCAGCGTTCCAGCCGCCGTTCCTATTATTCGAACGCCCACGTTCGGTCAAGTTCGCTCGTATGGTGACAAAGAGGGCCACTCGATCCCGAGCTATTGCAGCTTCCGAAGTTCCCGCTGCGAGTGCGAAAGCTGTCTCAACCCTGGCAACTGTCTCAATAAAGTTCGCTCTCTGCTGCGTAGCCTGGATGTGTTCGATACAGGCCCTTAAGAACGTCAGTCTTTCTGTCTGGGTCGCTTGTTGGAAATCGCGCCATGATACAGGTTCAAGTAAGGCTTGCGCCTCTTCTAGGTTTCTTGCCAACTCACGCACTGCGGCTTCTACATCATATGTGGCGGCCCCGTGTTCACCCGCATAATGGGCCAATGCTTGCCGCAGTTCAGCACCGATTCCCTGGTAGTCAACGATGAGACCGCCAGGTTTGTCTCCAAAAACGCGGTTGACTCGCGCGATTGCTTGCATCAGCCCATGGCCTTGCATCGGTTTGTCGATATAAAGGGTATGCAATGAGGGAACGTCAAAGCCGGTGAGCCACATGTCAACGACGATCGCAATATCAAAAGTAGACTCAGCGCGCTTAAACCGTTTCGCGAGCGCTTCGAGTCGAGAGCCTGTCCGCCGGTGCGCCTGAAATGACGGCGGGTCCTCAGCTGAGGCGGTCATAATGACCTTCAACCGCCCTTCTTGATCGTCAGCAGGGTCTTTGCCAGCCCATGCAGGCCGCTCTACTAGAAGCGCATCATAAAGCGCAACGGCAATCCAGCGTTTCGCCGTCACAATCATCACCTTCCCACCACCCATTCCATCTACGCGCCGGTCGATGTGCTCAGCAATGTCGGCGGCCACGGCAGCAATGCGTTCCGGTGCACCAATTACACCGTCCGGTCGGGCCAGCTTCGCTTTTTCCGCTTCGGTAGCTGCGCCGTCTCCGTTACCAAGCAGCTCGCCAAGCTCGTTGAGTTCCTCTCGTTCGGTCTCCGTCAGATCGTAGTGCAAGCGGGCGAGACGCGCACTGTAATGAATCGGTACAGTGGCTCCGTCAGAAACTGATTGACGCATGTCATACCGGTCCACATCATCACCGAAGACCACGCGCGTGTCACGATCCTGCGAAGTTACAGGAGTGCCTGTGAAGGCTACAAAGGTTGCGTTCGGTAAGGCTTGGCGTACATACGCAGCAAAACCCAGGCTCTGACGAACACCGTCAGGTCCTACGACTAGCTTGGCTTTGAAGCCATATTGTGTCCGGTGCGCCTCATCTGCTAGCACGATCACATTCGAGCGTTCTGTTAACAGCGGATGGGAACCGTCGTCGCCACGGAATTTCTGTATTGTCGAGAGCACAACGCCTCCGGAGGTTGTGGTCAGCAGGCGACGCAGATCAGTCGCATCTACTGCTTGAACCGGCGTGGCAAGCAGAACGGATGCGTGTGCAGCGAATGTCCCATACAGCTGCTCCTCCAGATCAAGCCGGTCTACGAGAATCAGGATTGTGGGATTGGCCAGTCTCGCATCGCGCTGCAAGGCCCGCACAAGGAGGAGCATGGTGAGCGATTTGCCCGACCCTTGCGTGTGCCAGACAACGCCCCCGCGATGATCGCCTTCGGCAGCGGCTGCCATGGCAACGCGCTCACGCGCTGCATTTATGGCGCGAGCTTGGTGGTATGCCGCGATCTTTTTCGAGACCACGCGCCCTTCGTCAGTCTCGTATGCAATTAGACCAAGCACATGGTCGGTGAACCGGCGCGGCAGGCACATGGTGCGAAGCACGGCTTCCAGTTCGCTTGCCCCACCTGCGACTTCGTTCGGTTCAGGCCGCCACGGAGCGAAACGGTCGAGTCCCTGCGTGAGTGTACCAACCCGCGCGGTGAGGCCATCCGAGATGATTTGTACTTCGTTCAAGCGCAGCAGCTCGGGCGCAATCGCCTCGTAATTGCGGAGCTGTGTGTAGGCCCGAAGCAGGGGATTCGGATCGAGAGGGCTTTTCAGCTCGATTAGACCAAGTGGAAAGCCATTCACAAAAAGAACGATATCGGCGCGAACGCCTTCGTGCTCGCCCTTAACGCTGTACTGATTCGCAGCAAGGTAGTGGTTCAGCTTTAGGTCATCCTCTGCGATTAACCGGAGGGGTAGAGTCCTAGTCAGCCCAGTCCCGTCTCGGAAGGACACCGGAACGCCTTCGACCAACAGCTTGTGAAATGCGCGGTTGTTCTCGATCAGATCCGCACTCACACTCGCCCGCACGCTAGCCAAAGCGCTTTCAATCATCGTTTTGTCTGCTGTTGTATTGAGCCGCCCCAAGGCGTGCTCGACTTCTCGTTCCAAGAATGCATCGCGCCAGTCTTTCCGGACATCAAGCGCACCGCCAGGCGACAGTTCAGCCCCGCGCACCACACGCCAGCCCGCGAGATCAAGCCACGCGAGGGCGGCGAGCTCTACCGCCTCTTCGTCCAGACGGACCTGCTCACGATGGTTCGTCGCTTCGCTCATGCCTCAAGCTCCCACACCGCCCGCGCGCTATCGTACTGCTCCCGGTCCAGATTGAAAAGGATCTGGCTAGGCTGAAAAATGCCTTCGAGAATCGACACCGAACCGTGGCTCTCGTCGATCCAATCATTGAAATCTGCCGCGTCTTCAAACGTCGTGTCTGGCTCTTCACTCGGCTCGGCGCGGCCCTCTGAGCTCGCAGCTTCAATCACAAACGTCACCAGCGTGTCACAGAAGCCGCCGAGCATAGCCGCATGCCTCCGTTCCAACTTTGGCCAATCGAAGTGCGATCCGTGTCGAAGCCCTTCTATGTTGCTCAACCGCGCGATGGCAGACACCGCACCGTTCAGGCTGCCGAACAGTTGCTGCAAGCCTTCCTTCACGTCCTGAGCGCGAGGATGTCCATGAAGTCGAAGATCAAGTGCGCTGATGATAGCGTGCATCTGCTTAGGGAGTGGCTTCCCAGTCGCATCAGGGAGTCCCATTTCGGCGCAAAGTGTTCGCGCAACCGCCTCCAGGAGAGTGCGAGCCTCCGCAATGCACTGGTCCGGGCGGACCTCAATGTTGATCTCGATGGCTGCAACTTGGGCCGAGAGCCTGGTTTGCCACTCTGGCCGCCGATCCATTACCCCACGCAGCTGCTGTAATTCGTATGGCACTTATGCGCTCTCCGCGATCTTCTCGACATCTCGAATACGCAGTTCACCGGAAATCAATTTCGGTAGAAGCGTGTCTCGGAGGGTGTTGAGGGTTCGACTTTCTTGGGAGAGAGACTTGAGACGTTCAAACATCGGTTCGATTACGGCTCCAAGCTGTCTCAACAGCGGTTGGGGCGGCATCGCAAGAACCGCTTGGTCGAGATGATGG
Organism: uncultured Granulicella sp.; assembly: GCA_937873145.1. Classification (GTDB taxonomy): domain Bacteria; phylum Acidobacteriota; class Terriglobia; order Terriglobales; family Acidobacteriaceae; genus Edaphobacter. Next base: position 5,079 of record CALMVK010000096.1, read on the forward strand.
CGCTGGATGTGACCCATTGTCACTGCTTTGGCTGCGGCGATCCTCTGGAACTCTGGCAGGAAGTGGTCCACCGCGAAATAGCAAAGCCACGCAGGCGCGGTTGTCGGAATCACTTTAAACAGGTGCTGGTTGAGAGCCCCAGGACCGTGCGACCACAAGCAATGCGTAAGCGATCCGGACCACGAGAAGAGGTGGTCCCCATCGTTAACGATGTAGTCCTCCGATGGAAGGGCAGACGTAGCGCGAGCCGATGTCGGCTTTGTTCCTGTTCGCATCTCTGCGATCTTGATTACGGGAAGACTTGGAACATCATCTGCCGCCGGGAAGCGCTGTAGCGCAAGGCCATTGAGAAACGTTGCCATTTCCGGCAACGCGGTTGCGGTCCAGCCCTCAGGTAGACCGTTGTGTGTGAGACGAGCCGGGAACAGAGCGGCGATGTGAGCGGGAAGGCCGATATCCTCACCGTCGATGGCGCGGCGAACAGGGTTGAAGTCGACGAACCAGCTTTGAAACAGCTTCCGTGCGATCCTCTCCAGCGTGGCCGACATCTCACCATTAAGTGTGATTTTGTCGTCGAGTGCTGAAAGGAGGTCTGAAATGGCTGTCTGCTCAGCTGGAGATGGTAGGAGTAGCGGGATTGCATTGAGACTGCTTTGGGTGAGTTTTGGCATGACCGCGCCCGTGAGTTGCGCAGAGATGTTATGTTCCTGTAGCGCGTAGTGAACGAAACGGGTGCTAGCTTTAGCACTGCCGCTGATAATATGTGCGTGATTGTTCACCCAGAACTTCCCCTTCGCCAGAAACGCATAGGGTGTCTGACGAGTGCGCAGGTTCTCACCATCCTCAGCGATTAAGAGATACTCGCCGTCGAAAAGATAATCATCCACGTAATCGACAATGCCGGATGCGCCGTAATAAGGGAACGGGCCTTGCTTACGCTCGCTTCCCTTAATCGGAACTCTTCTCGCATCGTGATTGAGTGTTACGTCTCCCAGTCTTGCCTGCGTCCACTCACGACCCATAGCCCACTCCTGCTAATTGCTCACTTATCCGAGCATCCAGCTCCGTGCTCTTGGTCATCTGCACTGCAAGCTGATTCGTCAGCTCACTCATGCGCATTTCAAAGGTCTGGTCGTCATCAATCGCAGCTGCTGCCCCCACATACCGCCCCGGTGTCAGCACAAAATCCTGAGCAGCTACCTCTGCCAAGCTTGCCGCTCGCGCGAACCCGGGCACGTCGGCATAGTGACCGCCCTGCTCGCGCCAGGCGTGATAAGTGTCCCCCACACGCGCAACGTCGGCGTCCTCCAGCACCTTTAGCGTGCGGGTCTCCATACGGCCAAGCCCGCGCGCATCGATGAACAAAACCTGCCCCCGACGGTCTCGCAGCTTTCTGTCTTTGAGAAGACCGTTCGACTTGTCACGAGCCACAAACCACAGACAAACCGGGATCTGCGTCGTGGCGAAGAGCTGGCCGGGCAATGCGACGATGCAGTCGATCTGGTCTTCTTCGATCAGCTTACGGCGAATCTCTCCCTCGCCGGACTGCTGGCTGGATAAGCTGCCGTTCGCCAGTACGAAGCCGGCGATCCCGTACGGCGCAAGATGGTAGTGAAAGTGCTGTACCCAGGCAAAATTGGCATTGCTCGCAGGTGGCACCCCAAAGCGCCAACGGGCGTCGCCTCGCAGTCGCTCGCCTCCCCAGTCGCTCATATTGAATGGCGGGTTCGCCAGTATAAAGTCAGCCTTGAGCAAGCCGTGCAGGTCGCTGTGAAAGCTGTCGGCCCACTTGTTACCGAGATCCGCCGAAATGCCGCGCACGGCCAGATTCATTCGAGCGAGCCGCCAGGTGGTCGGGTTCGACTCTTGCCCGTAGATGGAGATGTCGTCGGGGATACCGCCATGGGCCGCCAGGAACTTCTCCGACTGCACGAACATGCCCCCGCTCCCACAACATGGGTCAAACACGCGGCCACGGAACGGCTGGATCATCTCAACCAGCAAACGCACTACAGAGCCCGCCGTATAGAACTGACCACCACGTTTGCCCTCAGCCATGGCAAACTGTCCCAGAAAATACTCGTAAACACGACCAAGCATGTCCTGCTGGTCGTCAGTCACAAGCGCGAGATTGGAGAAGAGAGTGATGATCTCGCCCAGCTTCACCTGGTCCAGTTCAGGCCGAGCATAGTTCCGGGTAAGGACGCCTCTGAGCTTCGGATTGTCTTTCTCGATCAGATCGAAGGCTTTATCAATCAGAACGCCGATTGAGGGCTGTACCTGAGTCGCGTGCGCCTTCAGGTAATCCCAACGCGCCTCCTCTGGGATGTAGTAGACGTTGTGACCGGTGAACTGATCGCGATTCAACCGTTGACCCCAAACCCCAAAAACTAAGCCATGTTGAAGTTGAGGATTT
>CALMVK010000097.1 GCA_937873145.1 uncultured Granulicella sp.
GGGTGCGCCGGCGGCGTGGCTGGACTGGGGGGGAAAACCTCCGTCCTCGCGGACGTGTTGCGCGGCGGGATCCTGCGCGGGGGATTCAAACTCGACGGAATCGATCTCAAGGTCGAGTCGCTCGATGGCTTCTTCGATGAGGTCGGCATATTTTTCGCCGATGTGCTCGAACTGTGCGGAGGGAAGCTTGACGTAGAGGGTTCGATCGACGATACGGGAGAAGCGGGTCGGCTTGAGCCAGGTTTCAAAGGATTGCCGGTTGATCTTCTTTTCAAGCGCACCGAGGATGCGGACCCATTGATTGAGCACGGCGGTGGCCGTAGGAACGAATGACATGCGTTGGCTTTCCTTGTCTTGAACTGATGAACGACCCTGTGGAACGTGACTGAATGTGAGACGAACGCTCCGAAAAGGGGGAGCGAATCAGCGCAAACGGGGTCATCCTCACCATGGATAGGTAAGCGGGATGGACTCGATTTGCTTTGGAATTCATTTCCTTTTCGGGGCTGCGGTCAGCGATCCGGATTGGAAGCGAAAGGGTCTCCCCAGACAGGCGCGAATCGAAGTGGAGCTAGCGATTGGCTGGGGTGAACTTGTGGAACGGGTTTGATGGTAGCACGGAAAATACGGAGAGTTTCAAGCCGATTTTTGGGTTGCACCGTCCGTGGTGAAGCACTTTGGTATCGCTTGCTTGCCTGTCTAGTTGACTATGTTTTACGAGTAACAAGGGTCCGCTTTGGGTTGCACCGGAGCAGACTGCTTCTTGTTTCTGTGTGCCTTGTGAAGCCTTGTACGACGGTCTGGAGGCGAGGCTGAACCGAGTAGGAGCGGGCGATTTCAGTTCGTCTTTTGAACAGGCTCGGGTATACTTAGGATTCGTCGATGCTGGTGCCTGGCTTGCTTTAGGACTTCAGCAACCTGAGTCACCTTCGACCATGATTTGCTTTGCCCCAGATATGAGTGGGGTGATTTTTAGGAGTTTGTTCTATGCCCAAGCGTACGTTTCAGCCTAACCGCCGTCATCGCGCCAAGACTCACGGCTTTCTTTCCCGCATGAAGACCAAGGCCGGTGCAGCGGTGCTGAGCCGCCGTCGCGCCAAAGGGCGCCACAAGATTGCGGTGTCGGCCGGCTTCCGCGACTAGTACGGTTTTCCCCCTACTCAGGACGATTCAACAGCGATGAGCAACGCTTGCTCTACCTGTCAGTGGAGGGTTGCTGTACGGGCGATTGCTCGGAGGCTTGGGGTTGTTGATGTCGCCGCACCGGAAATGCCTGCGCGAGCAAACATGCGGATGGAACCTGCGAGAATCAGGCAGGAGCCAGCATGGCGCGCATGGCAGACGTTCCGGTCCAAATTGTTCTGCGGCCGTATGGAAGTTCGATTCCCCTCGCCTCCTTTGCCTTTGCTACGGGAAACGCTCTTTACGGAGCCTATCTCCTCCATTGGATTCCGGTAACGGAGTCGCGTCTACTGGCGTACATGTTGCTTGCGTTTGCGGCACCACTTGAGCTTGGGCCCAGTGCAATGGCGTTTCTGGCGCGCGATACCGGAGGGGCAACCGCCTTTGCGATCTTTGGCGCCTCCTGGATTGTAGAGGGCTTGAGCCTGCTGCAGGGGCCGCCACCAGCGACCAGCCCGGCGACTGCCGTCTTCCTGATCTGCCTGGCGATCTGCCTGCTCATGCTTCTTGTTGTGACCTTCAAGGGAAAGCCGTTGCTGGGTGTGGTGCTGATCGTAGCTTTGGTTCGCACCTGCAGTGCAGCGGCCATGGCGATGACCGAGAGAGCATGGCTGACGGCTTCCACAGCGTGGTGCGGCCTCATGCTGGCTGTGCTGGCCTTTTACTGCGGCATCGCCTTCCTGAAGGAAGATGTAAGTCAGCAGATCTCGCCTTTGACGTTTAGAACTGGGGAAGCCAAAGCCGCGATGGAAGGCAAGCTGGAGGATCAGATTTCAGCGATCGGGACTGAAGCCGGGGTGCGCAAACAGCTTTGAGGCGGTCTCAATCCAGGGTTTGCCAGGAGATTGTTCTGCAGACAACGGGACGTTAGGTGCAGTATGAGGAGCAAAGGCCAAAGTATGTTTCAGGTTAAGGAAAGCATTCACGTCCGGGCTCCGCGCGACCGCGTCTTCCTGCTCTCGACGAGCATTGCCCTGGTGCAGGAGATCCTGGGCATGAGGCCAGTCTCTGGCAAGATTACCGGTCTTGTTGTCGATGGCGACCAGCTGCTGTGGCGCGGGTGGAAGTTTGGCCTTCCTGCACGGCATGAGACGCTGATCACGCGGTATGAGCGCCCGTGCTTTTTTCAGGACACGATGGGCCGGGGCTACTTCAAGCACTTTCAGCATGACCACTCGCTCGAGGAATCGGATGGCCAGACCGTATTGGCCGACACGGTCCGCTTCTCTTTGCCCTTTGGCGTGGCGGGCCGGCTTGTGGGAAAAGTGCTGATCAAGCCTTACATTGCGCGGCTGATGCGGAGGCGGTTTGCCCTGCTGAAACGCACTGCCGAGGGCTCGGACTGGGCACGCTATCTGCCGGGAGGGCTGTCGACGGAGCTGCCCGGGCACACCCACTGAGGCCTGGGCCGCATCCAAACCGCCGAGGAGAGTGCGCGATGAAAGCTGTGGTTCTTCATGAGTACGGCGGTCCAGACAAGCTGAAGTACGAAGACTTCGACGATCCAAAGGCCGGCGAGGGTGAGGTCCTGGTTCGTGTTGCCGCGGCCAGCATCAATCCGGTGGATTGGAAGATGCGCTCGGGCGCGGTGCGGGAGCGCTTTCCTGTCGATTTTCCAGGCATTCTCGGACACGATCTCTCGGGTACGGTTCGTTCCGTGGGCCCAGGGGTGACGGGTTTCGAGCCAGGCGACCAGGTGTTTGCGTTTACGGAAAAAACGTATGCCGAGCTTTGCGCGGTGAAGACATCCAGTCTTGCGAAGATTCCGGAAGGGCTCGAGATCGTCGCTGCTGCCGCGCTGCCGCTGGTCACCCTGACCGGCGAACAGCTGATTCGTCTGGGCACAGGTATCGGCGAAGGGCAGACTGTGCTGATCGCCGGAGCTATCGGGGGTGTGGGACGCAGTGCCATCCGCACGGCGAAGGATGCGGGCGCTCATGTGATTGCCGGCGTCCGCAAGAAGCAGTTGGAGGAGGCGAGCACGCTTGGGGCCGACTCGGTCCTGGCGTTGGATGACGAGAAGGCTGTGGCGTCGCTTGGCTTTATGGACGCGGTTGCGGATGCGGTGGGAGGAGAGACTGCGGCGATGCTGATGGGGAAGGTAAAGCAGGGCGGTGTCTTTGCGACGGTGGTCGAACCGCCAAAGAATGCAGGCATGCACCCCACGGTGAAAGTTGCCCATATTATGTGCAAGCCGGATCCAGAACGGATGGTTAAGCTGGCGAAGGATGTGGTGGCTGGACGGCTGGATATTCCGATCGACCGTATGCTGCCGCTGGCCGAGGCGGGTGCCGGGCAGGCGGCGGCGGAAAAGGGTGGTATCGGCAAAGTAGTTCTGATCGCCTGAACTAGGTCGGGTAGACGACGAGCCGGCGAGCGGGACCCTCGCCTTCGGAGGTGGTCCGCAGACCGGAGGGCGCAAGGGCTAGATGGAGCAGTCTTCGTTCGCGTGAGTTCAAGGGCGGAAAGGCATAGGGCTGTCCGGTAGTGCGCACCTGCTGGACAGCTTTGGCGGCATCGCGTTGTACACGGCGCTCGCGGGCTGCCTTGAAGCCTCCGGCGTCGCAACTGATCCAGTCGTGCTGTTCATCTTCGAGTCGAAGCGCTTTGGCTGCGAGGTGCTCGATGGCCAAGAGCAACTCGGCATTGCGAGCCAGGAGCGCGGGGACGTCTTCTCCGCTGAACTCAATGAGCAGCCGAGGTGTTGCGCCGTCTTTCCCTCTCCGGAGAGTGTAGTTGAGTTGCAGACCTGAACTGTGCAGCAGGCCGCTGAGCAAGGGATCAAGCTGCCCAGCGAAGCGGCGAGCCTGTTCGGAGACAGGTGGGAGCGGCTCTTCGGAATTTTGGCCGGTGCTCAGCGGCGCACCGGCTTGCCCTGAATTGTCTTTGCGGTGGCGCCCAGGCCTGCCTTGCGCCGCGCGCGTCTGGCGGCGATCTCGCGCATCTCGGCACCAAGGCTGGTGCGATTCATTACTGCCTGGGTCGCGATCGAGATGAGATTGCCTACCGACCAGTAGAGTGCCAGCCCTGAGGCGTAGTTCCAGGTCATATAGCCGGAGACCATGGGCATCATGAAGGCCATCATGCGCTGCTGCTGGGGATCGACGCCAGGCGAAGGGGTGTAGAACTGCACGAGAAACTGACTCAGCACCATCACGATGGGCAGAATGTGCCATGGGTCGGCGGCCGAGAGATCCGGCAGCCAATACCAGTGCGCCTGGCGAAGCTCGACTACCTTGGGCAGCATACCGAAGAACGCAAAGAGCAGCGGAAGCTGGATGAGGGTCGGAATGCAGCCGCCAAACATGTTGACGCCGTTATCTTTTTGCAACTGCATGATCTCGGCGTTCATCTCGTTGCGCTTCGGGTCGGTCACTTTCAGGGTCTTGTATTTGGCCTTGATGGCGTCCATCTGCGGCTGGATGCGCTGCATCTTCAGGCCGGACTGCATGGTCTTGATGCGCAGCGGCAGGATGACCAGGTTGATCAGGACCGTCAGCCACACGATGTCCCATCCCCAGTTTGCCGCCACATGCTGGTTGATGGCCCGCAGGGCTAGAAACAGGTACTTGCCGACGAAGCCGAAGAAGCCGAAGTCCAGCAGCGGCTCAAGCGTAATCTTTGGGTCTGCGCCGTGCACGTTGCGCAGCACATCGACTGCCTTGGGGCCGACGAAGAGCGCCGTCTGGGTGTGTCCGGAGAGATCGCCGACGGCTGCGCCGAGCAAAGGCACCTTGACCTCGTCCTTGGCCGGATTGCTGTGCGGTTTGGCCGGTGATCCGTTGCCCAGACCGTTGTGGCGGTTTGCTTTTGGCACGATCAGATCACTGTGCAGCGTGGCTACAGTGGCATCTTCTGGGTGTTCGGGAAGAAAGATGCTGGCGAAGTAAAGATCCGAGACCCCGGCCCAGTCGAACTCTCCCGAGAGGGTGGAACCGCCGTGGACATCTTTGGGACCCTGGTGTTTTTCGTGTGCATTCTGGCTGAAATCAAGCTGCGAGCCGCCATAGGAGAGCGCCGTCTCCTGATCGCCAAAGCCACCCGGCCACTCCAGCAGCGCCCGGATCGGCGCGCCGTTGCGGAGCACCTGCGTATCTGCCTGCACCACGTAGGAGTCGCCGAAGGTGAAGGTCTTCGTGACGCTGTACTCGCCGGCACCATACTTGAAGGTTAGCGTGGCCGGCGCATTGAGCAATCCGGTGGCCGAGGGAAGATAGAGAGCACTTGCCAGGTTGGCCGTCAGCGACGGATCGTAGGTGTAGAGCGAGAGCGGATATCCAACCTCCGCGGCGGCTTGCGTGTGCACCAGGTCCAACGGCTTGCCGTAGGAGTCCTTATACTTCTTCAGAATCCAGCTTGTGGCCTGTGCGCCGCGATTGGAAAAGGTGATCCGGTAGAGTTCGTTTTCGACCACCGTCGTGCTTTCGGCCTGCGCGACGACGGGCACCTGGATGACCTGGCCGGCCACGGTAGCGGCTACGGTGGGCTCCGGATGTGGAAGGTTCTTCTGCTGCTCCAGCACTGCCGCGGAGTTAGGCGAGGCTGTCTGCGGGTTATGCCGCGCACGGTAAAAATTGAACGCCGTTAGCCCCAGCAGTACGGCCACCATCACCAGCATCAGGCCGCGGCTATCCTGCGCGGCGCCGGGTTGATTCGGATTCTTGAACTCTGCCACAAAACCTGTCTTTCTGACGTGAGCGGAACGCGCTCGCTGCCCGTGGAACGAGCGCAGCTTCATGATAAACGTTCACCGGGGGCGAAGGCTCTTCCCCGTTCGTAACACTTGTTCAGGATGAAGTCAGGGTACCGGGTCGAACCCACCTTTGCCCAGCGGATGACAACGCGCCACCCGCTTCGCCGCCAGCCGCAGACCACGCCAGGGTCCGTATCGTGCCAGCGCCACGTAGGCGTACTCCGAGCAGGTCGGCAGAAAGAGGCACTGCGAGACACCTACTGCATGCAGCATAGGAGAGACCACCTGTTTGTATCCGCGGAACCCCAGCCGCAGCCCTGCCGCCCAAAGCCTGTTCATGCTCCTGATGCTTCCACGCTCGGTGCGGGGATTGGCTTTGAAGCGGCGTTGGCGCGCTCGAGCGCGCCTTGAATCTGCCGGAAGATTCCAGCCACTTCGCGATCGAGCACGGCAGGCTCCATCTCAAGTGCGGAGCGCCGGGGATGCAGAATCACGTCGACCGGAAAGTGCAGCTTGCCGATGTGGCGACGTACGCACTCGCGCAGCCGCCGCTTGATGCGATTGCGGTCGACTGCCTTGCCCAGCACCTTTCCCACGGTCAGACCTACGCGCGGCCCCGGCGTATCCGAGCGGCGCGCCTTTCCGTCCGGCCCCTGCGGTGGGCGCACAGAGTAGAAGTACGCCATCTGCCTGGAGTGCTGCTTGCGGCTGCTGGTATAGACGCGCTGGTAATCGGCATGTTTGCGCAGACGAAGCAGCGCATTGGGAGTTCCCGTGGACATCCGTCTCGCCTCTCGATCTGCACTCGGGCAGAGTGTGATCGTTGGGCTATCGTACCGCTTTCCAAAGCGGACCAAGGCGAACTGCTTCGTTCGCCCTGGTCGTTTGGGTTATGGGCTTGTCCGGAAGGGCTGTTCGGCAAGCCGGTCTGGAAGACTCAGGCCTGGACGGCGTCGGCGACTGCAGGCTCGAACTGACCGATGAGTTGCGGCAAGGTTGTCTCGCCTTTGTCTATGGCGCTGGTGCCTCCTGCAAGCACGACGTTTACGTCCGTAATGCCGATGAATCCGAAGATCAGCTTCAGGTAGCTGATGGCAACGTTGTATCCCTCGGTGGGCGCACCCGGCGTGTAGACTCCTCCGGAAGCCAGAATGATGGATAGCTTCTTGCCCTTGACCAGTCCTTCATACGAGGGGGAGAACGTTACGCCGACACGCACAATGTGATCGATATAAGCCTTCAGCACAGCCGGAATCGAGTAGTTGTACATGGACGTGCCGACGACGATGTGGTCGGCAGCCATCAGTTCGGCGATCAGATCGTTCGAGATAGCGATGGCTTTCTTGATTTCCGGGGAGTGCTGCTCGGCCGGCGTGAAGGCCCCCATAATCCAGGGCAGGTCCACAAAAGGCAGCTCTGTTTTCATGAGGTCGCGCATGACAACGGTTTCCCCGCTGTGTTGGGCCTTCCAGTCGTCGATGAACTGCGCGGTGAGCTTGCGGGAGACAGAGTAATCGCCACGAGGGCTGGATTGAATTGCGAGCAGGGTGGGCATGGAAGGACCTCGAAAGCATGGTTAGAGGGAAGAGGAACCCGGAGGCTCCGAGCCCGTGCAGCAGGAGTTGGCTCGGAACATCCGGGTGAGGAGAGCGTATGCCTCTACGCCACAGGAGAGAGGGGAGTCGACCGGAACAGACCGGAGAAGGCTCCGCGAACGGATAGAAAGACGAGTACCCAGAGGATGGCTGCCAGAACGCCTAAAGGCAAACCGGCAGGATCCATCAGGCCGTGGAAGAGCAGAATATTGACCACCACGGGCGCAAGCAAAGCCAAAGCCAGCGGCACAAAACGGTTGACGAGCAGCAGGATACCGGCGACCAGCTGCACGAGGAAGACAAACGCAAAATAATGCGAGACAACCATAACGGTCATGTATTGCAGCGCCAAGGGAGAGGCCGGCGGAGGCTGGTGGATGAAGTGCAGGAAACCGTTCAGGCCGAAGACCGTAAAGATGATTCCGAGCAGATAGCGGGCAACGGTGGAGGCGATCTTCATAGGAACTCCTAAACAGATGATGCTTTGACTACGATTGTCTGCTTTGACTACGGTTGTCGGATTGATTAGAGCAGACATATGTGTTCAAAGCAACAACTGCTGCGTGTACATTGAGATATGACGTTGCCTACCCCACGCGTTGCGGAGTGCCTGGACCCACGTGTACGGCGGACGCGGCAGATGCTCCAGCGCTCTCTTGAGGAGCTGCTCAGCAAGAAGGATTTCGAGAAGATTTCTGTGGGCGACATTGCCGACGCCGCCACCCTCAATCGTGCAACGTTTTACGCGCATTTTGTCGACAAGTTCGATTTGCTGGAGGCGGTCGTCGCGACCCGCTTTCAGGAACTGATCCTGAGCCGCGGCGTGAGCTTCGACGGAACCTGTGTTTGGGCGATGTACGGGATTGTGCTGGCGGTGTGCGATTTTCTTGCGGAAGCGCCGTACTGCCCGCAGCAGCGCCAGGTGGCGCAACACATGGAAGCGGCGATGGTGACGATTGTGCGCGGGATGATTGGCGAGGGACTCAAGCAGCATCCTCCGGCGTCCGGAGCCGACTCGGAGATCGTGGCGGCGACTTTTGCCGGAGCGATCCATGGAGCGGCAAGGCAGTGGCTTCGGACTGAAAACAGACCGGACGCGCAACAGGCTGCCACCGCGATCGCAAAGCTGCTGGTGCCGATGATGACGTCCGGGGCGCCGGAAGCGCGGGAAGCGTTCCAAGAGCCGCTTCGCGATCTGGATGCTTCGCGCGTTTGAGAGAAGAAGACGCTTTCCCTGCAGGGTGTTCCCGCTCAGACTGCCTTTAATTTGTTGTGCAACCAGGCGAAAACGCGTAGCACCTTTACGGGAAACGCGTTACGCTGGGATTCATTGCGGCTAAAGCATCCGTATGGATCGCATCGGCACTGACGTACGACACGACGGCGACGCAACATTACGCAAAACTTGGAGGAATGAGTGGCGACAAAGAAAGTAGCAGCGAAGAAGACAGTGGCGAAGAAATCCGCCCCTACGAAGGCTCCAGCCGGGGCGAAGGTAGCTGCGCCCAAGATGACGAAGACGCAGGTCATTCGCACGATGGCCGAGCAGATGGAAGTTGCGCCGAAGCAGGTCGCTGCTTTCTTCGATCTTTTGATTGAAACCGCGACCACCCAGGCAAGGAAGAATGGCGAGTTTACGATTCCCGGGCTGGGCAAGCTGGTGAAGGCGCAACGAGCGGCGCGCATGGGCCGCAATCCGGCGACGGGAGAGGCCATCAAAATTGCCGCGAAGACGACGGTCAAGTTCCGGATCTCGAAGACCGTGAAGGATGCGGTTGTGCCAATGAAGAAGTAAGCGTGGTGGAAACAGCAAAGCGCCGGACGATGCCGGCGCTTTGCTGTTGTGGTCATGCCTTTGTTGCTCAGTAGGCCCGCGGTGCCCCGTAGCGTGCGGCCTGTTTCATGGCGTTGATGTGATTGAGGTGGTACTGAAAGTACAGGCCGCCGAAGAAGAAGGTCATGGCCGCGCTGAGCCGTAGACCCACCGGCTCCACGGTGTTGAAGTGCTCCTCAAGCGACGCTCGCTGACTGAATCGGGCAACCAGCTTGAGGATCCAGGCAATGAGGCCGAGGATGCTGCCTACGGGACTATATGCCATGTGCACTCCGGGAGACATTACCGCGTGCAGGGTGGACGGAATGGCGACTCCAAGCTGAATAAGCGTAAGCACGCCGTAGCCGAGATAGTAGAAGAGCGACGAGGCGTTTGGCTGCACACGCTTCAACCAGGCCGCAATGACCAGGTTCCAGATAAACATGAACAGCGTCCCGGTCAGCAGACCGAACAACAGCACCAGACCCCAATGCAGGTTGGGAGCGTCGGGATAGGCGGAGGCCGCCATGGCTGGACTTACCGCGGGAGCATACGCCGGCTGCGCGTAGTTTGCGTCTGCGCCCGGATACGTGGAGGATGGAACGCCAGCGTCTGCCGGCAGCGCAGTCTCCGGCCCCGGAGACGCGGACCCTGCCAGCACCTGCGAGACCGGCAGCCACTCCGGCATGTCATCGTTCTTGACCAGATCGGTGGGCAGCACGTTGCCGCTCGCTAAGTAGCGCCGCAGGTCATCGAGCGTATACGGGCCGTAGCTCTGGCCGTTACGGGTAAGTTGATAGTGCATCGGGTCTCCTGGACAGATTCGCGAAGCATGAACCATGTCTCTTTCGAGATACGTCCGATCTTTTCACGGAGTTCCTCAACCTACAACCGCTGTGTGCGAAGGTTCCCTGTTTAGTTGAACCTCGGCAGATTGTTGGTCGACCAGCCTCCGCCCAGAGCCTTGATCAGCAGCACCGACGCATCCATTCTCCTGCGCATGATGTCGATGTCGTTGCGCTCGTTCGCGAGCGCCGTGTTCTGCGCTGTGACGACCTGCAGATAGGTGTCGAGCCCGCCCACGTAGCGGTTGTCGAAGATCTTTTGCGCGCCCTGGGCGGCCTCGGTGGCGAGCCGTTGCTGCTCGGCCTCCTGCGCCAGGATGCGCAGCGCCACCAGGTTGTCCTCTACCTGCTGGAACGCGGTCAGCACGGTCTGCCGGTAGTCCGCGGAGGTCTGCTGGAAGGTGGCGACGGCCTGTGTCGACTGGCTGCGGCGCAGTCCCGCGTCGAAGATGTTGTAGTTTAGCGTGGGCCCGATGGCATACACCAGGTTCGAGGCCGAGAAGAGGCTGGCCAGTGTTCCGGACTCAAAGCCCGCGGCGGCGGAGATGCCGATGGTAGGGAAATACGCGGCGCGGGCGATGCCGATCTGCTCGTTGGCCTCCGCGGTGCGGCGCTCGGCCGCGGCGACATCGGGCCGGCGCTCCAGCAACTGCGAGGGCAGGCTGGGTGGAATGCTGGGAGGCGTTGCACTCAACGGCGCAACCGGCAACGAAAGACTGTTGGGAGGCTGCCCGATCAGGATCGCAATCGCATGCTCGTACTGCGCGCGCTGCACGGCGATATCCTGCTGCTGCACGATCGCGGCTTGCAGTTGCGTCTTGGCCTGGAAGACGTCCGACTCGTTCGAGACGCCGCCCTCAAAGCGGTTGGTCGTAATGCGCAAGGCCTCCTGGTAGTCCTTCACGGTGTCTTCGAGCAGCTTGGCCTGTGCGTCGTCGGTGCGCAGCTCGAAGTAGTCTACGGCGAGCTCAGACTGCACGGAGAGCTGCGCCGTTTCGAGGTCGGCCGCGGTGGCCTGCGTCTCTTCCTTGGCGATGTTGATGGTGCGCCGAATGCGTCCCCAGAAGTCTGCCTCATAGGTCAAGGTCAAGGGCAACTGAATATCTGAAACACCGGCGCCGGGGCTGGCGGAAAAGTACGGTCTGCCCTGGGAATAACGCACGCCCTGCGCCAGCGCCTGCGTCCCGATCGTCGGCAGCAGCGCTGCGCGATTGATGCCGATCTGCGCCTGCGCCTCGAGATACCGCGCTGCGTAGGACTTGAGCGACTGGTTCTGGATGCCGGCCTTGACCTCCAGCAGGTTCAGCTCGGGCTCCTGAAAGACCTCCCACCACGCGCCGCGAATGACTGAGTCCTCCGGCGTTGCCGCATGCCAGTTTGGGTCTGCTTCCTTGTAGGGAGCGTCTGATTTATCGACGCTGATTGGAGGGGTTTGGAATGCGGGGACGGTTGGCTTTTTGTACTTCGGGCCCACCATGCAGCCGCTCAGCACGCCCAAGGCCAGCAGCGTTGCCGCGGGACGAACCACGTTCATAGTCCTGCTCCGGCCGCCTTGATCTTTACCTGCTGCCCGTTGGTGATTGAGTCCGACGGGTCTTCGATGACGCTGTCGTTCGGGTTCAGGCCGGAGGCGATGTCGACGGTCGCGCCGTGATCCTGTGAGATTTTGACCGGCTCCAGATGCACCTTGCCATCGCGCACCACTGCGACCTGCATACCCTGCGCCCGGAAAATCAGCGTGTTCGAAGGCAAGGTCATGTTCGAGGCACCCGCCGGCACCTTGAAGTGCACCATGGCGTACGCTCCCGGCAGCAGCTTGTCGTTGGGGTTCGGAACGTCGACTTCAACGTTGAGCGTGCGCGAGGCAGGATCGATTGCGCTGGAGTTGCGCGTGATCTTCCCTGTAAAGGTCTGGCCCGGATACTCGTCGAGCGTCAGCGTGGCCGTACCGCCATCGCGCACCACGGTCGAGTAGACCTCCGGCACCGAGACGAAGACGCGCAGCTCGTTGATCGAAGCCAGATGAAAGAGCTGGCGCGCCGTGCTGGCATTGGCCGAGCCGCCGGAGATCAGGTCGCCGATGTCGGTGTTGCGCGCGGTGACCACGCCATCGAACGGTGCATACACATTCTCAAATCCCTGCAGCTGCTGCAGCCGGCGCACGTTGGCCATGGAGGCCTCGACCGCCGCCTGCTTCGCGGCCGCATCGCCCATCGCCTGATCGGTCTCCTGCTTCGAGACCGAGTTCGACTTCAGCAGATTCTGATAGCGCGTACTGGTGATGTTGGCCAGATCGAGATTGGCCTGCGCGCTCTTCAAGTCGGCCTGCGCCACTTGCAGCTGCTGGTCGAGCTCTGGCGTTTCGATGGTGGCCATGAGCTGGCCTTTGTGCACGCGCGCGCCGATATCGAAGAACCATTTTTTCAAGTAGCCATTGGTCCGCGAGAAGATCGGCGTATCCACAAATGCCTGCGTATTGCCTGGCAGGGCGAGCGATCCGGAGGCCGCTTGTCCGGCGGGATGAACGATCTTTACCTCCGGTACGGCCTCCTGCTTGTTTTCGACTTTCAGGTCCTGATCCGCGGCGGCGCGCGTGTGGATCCCATAGACGATCACTCCGGCAAGCACCAGTCCAAAGATCAGCAGGCCAATCCAAAAGCCCGGTCCGAATCCCGGTTTCGCCGTAGCTTCGGCCACCGCCGCATGCGTCGAGGCCGCGGCATGTTCCACGGGAGCGTGGCTTGAGGGATCGGTCATTGCATCGTTGTATCCGTGACCGTCCGAGGCAATGGGTCTCGCAGGTGCCGTTGTGTCCACTTGGCTCATCGTGCTTAATCTCCGGCAGCCATCTGGTGGTCTGCATCCAGCGCATGCGCTTCCGCACCGCTGACGTCCTTGCGCTTGCTTGACGCGCCATGCAACAGCGCAAACACGGTGGGAACAAAGACCAGCGTGGCAAAGGTCGCCATGCTCAATCCGCCGATGACTGCCCGGCCCAGAGGAGCGTTCTGCTCGCCGCCATCGCCCAGACCCAGCGCCATGGGCACCATGCCGATGATCATGGCCAGCGCCGTCATGACGACGGGACGAAAGCGTGTGCCGCCTGCCTCGACCGCTGCCCGCAGCGCGTCCCCGTGCTCGGCCAGCCGTGTGGTCGCAAAGGAAACCATCAGGATGGAGTTGGCGGTGGCCACACCCATACACATGATGGCACCCATCAGGGCCGGCACGGAAAGCGTCGTTCCTGTAACGAATAGAAAGAGGATGATGCCCGCAATCGCCGCCGGCAAAGCCGTGATGATGATGAACGGATCGAGCCAGGACTGGAAGTTCACTACGATCAACAGATAGACCAGCACGATCGAGAAGAACAGGCCGCCGATCAATCCGATGTACGACGCGTTCATCGTCTCCACCTGCCCGCGCACGCGCAGGAAGCTGCCGCGCGGAAGCTCCTTGGTGTGGGCGGCCACGATCTTGTCGATCGCCCGGCTGACCGAGCCGAGGTCCCGCCCCTGCACGTTGCCGTAGATATCGAGCACCCGGCGAATGTTGTAGTGGTTGATGACCGGCATCTCGGTGGTGCGCGAGAGGCTGGCCACATCGGCCAGAATCTCCGGTTTGACCGCGGTGCTTGAAGACAGCGGAATGTTGCGTAGATCGTTCAACGACTCAACCGTGTACTGCGGGGCTTGCACCACCAGAGGATAGGTGACGCCGTTCTTCGGGTTGAGGTAGAACTCCGGCGCCTGCTGCGTACTGCCGCTCAGAATGTTGACGAGCGATCCGCCAATATCCTGGAACTTATAGCCGCCCTGCTGCGCCTTGGTCCGGTCCACGTCCAGGCTGAGCGCCGGATAATCATCCGGCTGCTGAATGCGCAGGTCGACGAGCCCGGGAATCCTGTGCAGGTCGTCGAGGATTTCGTTGGCGACCTTGCGGTTGCCGGCAAGGTCTGAACCTTCGAATTGCACGTCGATCGGCGCCGGCAGGCCGAAGTTGAGGATCTGGGTCACGATATCCGACGGCAAGAAGTAGAAGATCGCTCCCGGAAAGGCATTCGGCAGCACACGCCGCAGCTTGGCGATGTAATCGGCGGAGGAGTGATGATCTTCCTTGAGCGAGATCAGGATGTCCGCGTCGCCCGAGCCAAACAGCCCGGAGGTCGCATGCTGCGTGTTCAAGGTCGAGTATGGCAGCCCGATGTTGTCGAGGATGTTGTCGACCTCGGCTGGAGGAATGATCTGCCGGATCCTGGACTCGACCTCGTCGCAGAGCCTGGCGGTCTCCTCGATGCGGGTTCCGCTGGGCGCGCGCACATGCAGCAGTAGCGAGCCGGCGTCGCTGGACGGGAAGAAGTTCTGCCCCAGAAACGGAATCAGCAGCGTCATGGTCAGGCATCCCAGCAGGAAGATGGGCACGAAGAGTTTGCGCACGCCCACCAGTCGCGCCAGCAGATTCTGATAGCCCGCACGAACCTTCTCGAAGTGAAACTCGAACCAGCGCTGAAATCTGCCGAACACATTCCTGGAAGGTACCGCGTGGGCGTCGTGCGGCTTCAGCAGATACATCGCCATGGTCGGCACCAGGGTGCGCGAGAGCATGTACGACGCCAGCATGGCGAACACCACGGCCTCCGCCAACGGCACGAACAGAAAGCGCGAGACGCCGGAGAGGAAGAACATCGGCATAAACACGATGCAGATGCACAAGGTGGAGACCAGCGCCGGAACCGCGATCTGCGCGGCACCTTCAAGGATCGCCTCGCGCAGCGGCAGGCCTTCTTCGAGGTAGCGCGTGGTGTTCTCGATCTCGACCGTCGCGTCGTCCACCAGGATGCCGACGGCCAGCGCCAGCCCTCCGAGGGTCATGATGTTGATCGTCTGGCCGATCAGCCCCAGCACGATTACCGACACCAGGATCGACAGCGGAATGGAGACCGCGATGATGATCGTCGCGCGCCAACTGCCAAGAAAGAGCAAAATCATCAGCCCGGTCAGGCAGGCCGCGATGACTGCCTCGCGGATGACGCCTTCAACCGATGCGCGTACAAAGACCGCCTGATCCGCCAACGGCCGCATGACCAGGTTCGGCGGCACCGTCAGCGCGATCCTCGGCAGCAGCGCCCGGATGCCGCTTACCACGGAGAGCGTCGACGCTGTGCCGGACTTGAGGACGACGATCAGTACCGCCCGCTGGCCATCCTGGCGCACGATGTTGGTCTGCGGAATCGAGCCATCGGCGACCGTCGCCACGTCGCGCAGATAGACGATCGCGCCGCCTACCGACTTGATCGGAATGTTGTTGAGCCCTGCGATGGTCGACGGCGAGGAGTTCACCAGCACGTCGTACTCCGCCTGCCCAATCTTCGCCGTGCCTCCCGGCTGCACCACATTTTGCGCGGCGAGCGCGTTCAGCACGTCCGATGGCGAAAGCCCCTTGGCCTGCAGTTGCGAGGGGTCGAGGTTGACCATGATCGACCGCTGCCGGCCGCCGTAGACGTTTGGAACTACCGCGCCCGGAACCGTTACCATCTGCGACCGCACGAAGTTCAGTCCAAGGTCGTTCAGTTGCTGCTCGCTTAGGCCGTTGCCAGAGAGCCCGATCTGCAAAATCGGCACGGTGGATGCGGAGAAGTCGATGATCTGCGGCGCCAGCGTTCCCGGAGGAAGCGAGTGCAGGATGAACTCGGAGGCCGAGGAGACCTGCGCGTTGGCGGTATCGAGCGACGCGCCGGGCTGCAGGTACACCTTTACGATGACCTCGCCGCGCAGGGTGGTCGATTCTGTGTGCTGGATGTTGTCCACCAGCGTTGTCAGCACCTTTTCATAGGGCGTTGTCAGCCGGCCTTCAAGCTCCTCCGGTGCGAGTCCGGTATACTGCCATGCGATCGAGATCACGGGAATATCGATGTTCGGGAAGATGTCGGTTGGCGTCCGCAAGATCACGACCGGCGCCGCGATCAGAATCAGGATCGCGAGAACGATGAACGTATACGGCCGGTTGAGCGCAAGCCTGACAATCCACATGGTTCACATCCTCGCCATCGCCGTGCGGGCCAAACTTCCAGAGGGTCCGTGCAAGGGAGCCGTCAAGCCGAGCCCGGAAAGGAAGCTATACAGCTAGAATACTCCGGCTGTCGAGGAATAAAGGCTTAGGCTCGCCCTCCGTCTATGAAAGCTCCACCACCACCGCCTCGTTTGCGTGCAACTCCAGCCCGTTCCGCACCGCCTCGCCTGCGCGGTCCAGCCCGGAGGAAAGCAGCACCTGCCCCTCGAGCGACGGAGTCCACTGCGAGTTCCCGGTCAGGTTCAGGTGCATCTGCAGCCGCTCACTGCCCAGAGTTCGCATAAAGTGCAGCACCCCGTTGCCCTCGTGCACATCGCTTACGGAGCCGGCATGAAGGGCGGGCCGCGCCCGCCGCAGTCGCAGCAGCTCGCGGTAGAGCTTTAGCATCGTGCCTGCATCCGCCGTCTCCGTCTCCACCGTGAAGCCCGGCCAGTCCCACACCAGCGGCAGCCAGGTCTTCACTCCCGGCGCCGTAAAGCCCGCATTCTCGCGATTCTCCCAAAGCATGGGGGAGCGCTCTGGATCGCGGCCCAGCCCGAGTCCAGGCTGTCTCTTTTCGGCTGGGTCCTGGACCTCGTCTGGAGCGATGCGCGCATCCGGCATGCCCAACTCGTCCCCGTTGTAGAGCGTCGGCGTTCCACGCAGCGTTAGCAGCAGCACCGCCGCTACCCGCGCCTGCGCCGCGCCGATCCGCGTCGCAAGCCGGTGCTGATCGTGGTTGCCCACCACCCAATTTGGCCACGCCCCCGCCGGCAGCGCCGCCTCGTACTGCTGGATCAGCCTGGCAATTAACGGAGCCTCCCAGGCGGTCAGGATCAACTGAAAGTTGAACGGCATCTGCGCGCCCTTCAGCTCAGGCCCGCCGTAGTAGGTCACCAGCTCCTCGATCGGCAAATAGATCTCACCAATCAGCACGCGCTCCGGGTACTCATCGAGCAGCGCCCGCATCTCGCGCACGATGGTATGCGTCTCCGGCTGATTGGCCGTGTATTTCGGCAGCACGGAGCCCATGGAGTCGCCTCCGTGCCAATCCGGATTGGGAGGATTGTTGCGGAAGTGCTTGTCCTTGATCAGCAGCCAGATCACATCCATCCGGAAGCCATCGACCCCGCGTCCTTTGGCACCACGCCCGAGCCAGAAGCGCATGGCCGCGTAGATCGCCGCGCGCACCTCCGGATTCCACCAGTTCAGGTCCGGCTGCCCGGGCAGAAATGAGTGATAGTAGTACTGCCCTGTTGTGTCATCGAGCGTCCAGCCTAGCCCGCCGAAGTTGGACATCCAATTGTTCGGCACACTGCCATCCGATGCCGGATTTTGCCACAGATACCAGTCGCGCTTGGGGTTCGTGCGCGAGCTGCGCGACTCCAGAAACCACGGATGCTGGTTCGAAGTATGGTTCGGCACAAAGTCCAGGATCAGTTTCAGCCCGCGCGCATGAATCTCCGCGATCAGCCGGTCGAAGTCCGCCAAGATGCCGAAGATCGGGTCCACGTCCGTGTAGTTCGCCACGTCATAGCCGAAGTCCGCCATGGGCGACGGATAAAACGGCGAGACCCACACGGCATCCACGCCCAGCTCCACCAGGTAGTCCAGCCGCGAGCGAATGCCTTCGAGGTCGCCGATTCCATCACCGTTCGAGTCCTGAAACGAGCGCGGATAGATCTGGTAGATCACGCCATCCTGCCACCATAGTCTTGGATCGTTTGCCATGCCTGAATAGATGCTGGCCTTTTAGAGTGCGCTCTGCATCGTGCAGAGGAATCCTCTTCCGCCAGCTTTACGCCTTCTGACTCTGACGACCAACATAGGAAGAGGGTCATCGCCTGGTTGCGCATGACCCTCTCCCCGCCGTTACGAGTAGCTTCACTCTTACCAGGGATAGGTTCCGTCCTTGTGGAGGAAGCCTCCGTTCGGAACCTTCTCCGTCTTTCGGGCGAGACGGACGATCGCGATTGCGCCTTCCTCGATCGTCTGATGACCGGTGTGGTTAGTCAGATCCGTCGCGGTATAGCCGGGACATACAGAGTTGACCTTGACCCTGGTCTCGCGAAGATCGTAGGCAAGATCGACGGTAAACATGTTCAAGGCCGCCTTCGATGCGTTGTAGGCGAGAGCTTTGGCATGATAGTAGGGCGAGTTTGAATCACCGTTGATGGTCAGCGATCCAAGGCTGCTCGAAACATTGATGATTTGGGCACTTTCCGCCGCCCGCAGTAAAGGCAGCACAGGCTGGGTGAAGGCGACCGTACCGAAGAAGTTCACGTCGAACGTGCGCTTCAATGTTTCAACGCCGGTGTCGCTTGCATGCACCTCCTGGGGCGTCAGAAAAATCGCTGCATTGTTCACCAGCACATCCAGATGCCCGAACTCCTTGCCGATTGTTTTGGCAAGCACGGTTGCGCTGGCGACCGGGTTGTTCAGGTCCGCAGCGACAAAGCGAACCTCGGCTCCCTCTGCACGCAGCTTGGCGACAGCCTCTTCTCCTCGCGAGGCGTCACGGGCACCCAGCAACACCGTAAAGCCCGCTTGTCCTAGCTCGCGTGCGACCTGGAACCCAATGCCCTTGTTTGCTCCCGTAATCAAGACAACTTTTGCCATCGTCTCCCTCGTGACAGTGCAGTTTTTGTGGTTCGATGTTTGCACTTTGAAGGTTTGCACTTCAAGGTGTACGTCGTCCACTACCATCTTGCACACCGTACATCATGAGCTTGGAACGCGTCAAGATTTACAGTGTTCTGATGGCGTATCCAGCGAAGACAGACCAAAGCGCTATCCTTGCCGCTGCTCTCGAGCAGGTGGAGCGCGAAGGCGTAGAGCATCTCGCCATCCGGTCCCTGGCGGCGAAACTCGGCCTGGCACCCAATGCGCTTTATCGCTACTTCAAGAATCTCGCAGACTTGACGGCAGCGGTCGCGGAGGAGGCTCGCCGGCAGATGCTCGAAGCCTTGGAGAACGCCGTTGGCCGAAAGGGTCCCGCGCAGACGATCCGCGCCATCTCCGAGACGTACCTTCGGTTCGCGCTTGATCGACCCCTCGTTTTCGCTTTGTATCTGAAAACCAGTGGCGCAGAGGAACACACGCCGCAATGCAAACAGAACACGGCCTTCTTCCTGAAACACGTAATCCGGGTCTACGGCGAAGAGCGGGCGTACGCGGCATCGCATACGCTCTGGGCCTTTCTTCATGGCTCTGCGGTGCTGCTCGACGCCGGTCTTGTCTCTGCGGAGGTCGCGTTCGCCAATCTCAAGTTCGGCCTTCAAATTTGGATCGATAACGCCGCGGGATCATCCCCAGGGACGGAATGAGACGCGCCGCAGGTCTTGTGTTCAAGCAAAACAAAGACACTTCCGGATTGCGGAAGTGTCTTTGTTTGAGGATCACTTTATAGATACTGCGAAATTTTAGCTGTTGATTGCGATCGGCTCGCCTGCTGAAACCTTCTCGAGTCCCTTGCCTTCTCCGGCGCCCGGCTTGCGAATGTCGATGCCACCCTTGAAGAAGGCGCCGTCCTCGATCGAGATGCGTGCCGCAATCACGTCGCCAGTCAGCGATCCTTCGCTGCGAATGTCGACCCGGTCCGATGCCTGGCAGTTGCCGCGCACCTTGCCGAGGACAACAATCTCTCGTGCGGAGATGTTCGCCGCCACCTGGCCGTTCCGCCCCACCGTGACCCGGTTGCCGGGAAGCGTGATCGCACCCTCGACCTTGCCGTCAATATAGAGCGACTCCGAGCCGGTTACCTCTCCCTTTACGATCAGCGACTTGCCGATTGTGGCCTGTTCTCCGGTCGCCGACGGGGCGGATCCCGCCACAGGAGCCGCGGGGCGCACAGGCGTTGCCGGTGTTGGCTCGAAACTGGTCGGGGCAGGGGTCGTGGGACGTTGCGGTTCCGGGGTTGGAGGCGTCGTGCTTCCGGGCTGATTGGGCTTCCACATAGTGCGAATCCTTCCTTTGCTTGCTAAATTGTGCCGCCAGGCGTGCGGCAAAAAACCGTGTACGCTCTCAATGCTGGGGCGGCGTCTTGTTCCAAGATACTACTTTGGCCCGCTCCGCGCCCTTTGAAATTCCGGCAGCCGCCCTACCCTTCGCCTTTGTTTGCAAGCCTGAACCATGAAGGTAACTTGACCGGACGGACGTTTTTCTAACCCATGCCGAAAAGGACCGGTCTAGAGGGTGTTATGAAGTTGCGAG
>CALMVK010000098.1 GCA_937873145.1 uncultured Granulicella sp.
GTCCGGATGGAGAGGAGAGCGGCATTGCGCGAAGTGCCAGCCCCGGCCGCATCGGGTTCTGATGAACTTCCAGCAGCACAATGTGTGGGATTTGAGCTTTCTCGAGAGCGACTGCAAGACTGTGATTGGCCGGCAATTCGACGTGCCCACCGATCAGGAACTCTTCGCGCTCGCCGAGCGCGGCGGGGCGGACCTTCAAGAGTTGCGCCAAAGCATCGCTCGCTGGAACAAGGGTTCAGCCTGGCTGAACCTCACGGAGCAGCAATACCTGCGATTGCTGCGACCGAAGAACAAGGAAAAGCGGTCGTAAGGCCTCTGCCACCACCTAAGAATTGTTGGCATCTACTTATAAGTCTGCCAAGAATAGGACAGAATCACCACGACAAAATCACTTGTCAGAGGTAAACATGTTCGCAATACTTGTCGCCAACGATGCTTGCGCCATTCCACATAACTGAGAGGCCCGTGCGCTCGGTATAAAAATGGGGGATCCCGAGTTCAGGATTCGCGACCTGATCCGGCGCGAGAATGTCCGGGTCTTCAGTTCGAATTATGCGCTTTACGGAAGCCTGTCGGAAAGAGTGTCGGCTACGTTGCTCTCGATGGTGCCGACCATCGAGACCTACTCGATCGACGAGAGTTTTCTGAACCTGGGCGACTTCCGCGAGAGGGAAGTAGAGTTCTTGGCGCGTGAGCTGCGCGAGCGCGTTCAACGCTGGGTCGGCATCCCGACGTGCGTCGGTCTTGCTCCAACGAAGACGCTGGCGAAGGTCGCCAACTTCATCGCGAAGAAGCGGCCGCAGTATCGCGGCGTCTGCGATCTGCGTTCCAACCAGGTGCGGGCGGAGCTGCTGCCCACCGCGCCAGTCGAGGAAGTCTGGGGCATCGGCGGAGCCTCGGCCGCCAAGCTCGCCAAGCTTGGAATCCAGACAGCGGCGGACCTGGCCGCGCTCGAGCCGGACGACGCTCGCGCTCTGATGACCGTAACTGGAGGCCGTACCGTCTACGAGCTGCGCGGGATCTCCTGCATGCCTTTGGAGCTGATGGAGCCGACGCGGAAGGAAATCGCCGTCACCCGCAGCTTCGGGGCTCCGGTCACGTCCTGGACGGAAATGCGCGAAGCTCTCGCCAGCTATGCGACGCGAGCCGCGGAGAAGATGCGCCGCTACAAGGTCGCTGCCGACAATCTGTTTGTCTTCATGCACACCAGCACCTTCAACCAGGACCCGTTCTACTCGAACGGAGCTTCGGCCCGCTTTGCCGCGACCACCAACGATACCGGGAGGTCGTTGGCCTCACCGTGCGCCTGGGCGAACGTCTCTGGCGAGATGGCTTCCGCTACTCGAAGTGCGGTGTGATGATTTCGGAACTGCTGCCGGAGACGGTCCAGCAGCCGGCCTTGTGGAGCGAGCTGGACCGCGAACGGCGAGAGCGGGCCTGGAAGACCGTAGATCAACTCAATGCGAAGCTTGGACGAGGTACTGTCCGCATTCTGAGTGCCGGGCCGAAGGATTCGGCCTGGAAGCTCAGGGCGGAGTACCGGTCGCCCCGCTGGACCACGCGGTGGGATGAGTTGCCGCGGGTTGTCGCGTAGTGAACCTCATGCGAGGTTCCCTACGTTCTGCACAGGTTGACGCGATAATAGCGAGATGCCTAGTCTTCTCGAACAGCTCCCCAAGATCATGGCAGACGGAAAGCGCGAAGCAGAGCGCATTATTGAACGTCTGGATAGCACCTATCGTATTGGCCTGCAGACACGTGAACTGGTCATGCCGTCACGCGATACGAATTGGCAGCACATGTTCGCTCATGCGGAGAAGGCTTCGTATCACTTTGATTCGGTTCGGATGAATCGTTTGATTTACGGAGACAACCTGCTCGCCATGGCAGCGCTATTAGCCGGTGATGAGACAACACCATCTATGCGCGGCAAAATTGACCTGATCTACATAGACCCGCCATTCGACAGTAAGGCCGATTACAGGACAAGTGTCAGCCTACGGGGTACTGCAATTGAAACCCGGCCGACCGTAATCGAGCAGTTCGCATATTCCGACACTTGGCAACAAGGTACGTCAAGTTACCTATCCATGCTTGTGCCAAGGCTCGTCTTGATGCGCGAGCTGCTTTCAGATAGTGGCAGTGCATACATTCACGTGGGTCCTAACATCGCGAGCTGGGTCGAGGTTGCTCTACAGGAGGTATTCGGAACCTTCGGTACGGCACCGATCGTCTGGAAGCGGGTGACGGCCCATGCAGACAGTCACCGTTGGGGCATCGTTCACGACATGCTTCTTTGGCGAAGCAAAACCGATCAGTTTCACTGGAATCCTCAGTTTGAGCCTCACGACCCGGAGTATCTGGCCAGCAAGTATACGAATAGGACGTCCGACGGACGCCGTTACCAATTGGATAATCTGACCAGTCCCAATCCGAGGCCGAACCTAACTTACGTGTGGAGAGGTTGCGAACCGCCTGAAAATGGTTGGAGATACAAGCTTGAGACCATGGAGCAGCTCTTCGCGGAAGGGCGGATAGAACTACCTAGGAAACTCGGAGGACGACCCCGGTATCGGAGATTTTTGGATGAGAGCCAAGGCAGCCCGCTCGGGAGTGTTTGGAGCGACATCTTCCCGGTAAATTCCCAGGCGAAGGAGCGTCTTGGATATGACACGCAGAAGCCCGAGTCCCTTCTCGAAAGAGTTATCAATGCTTCTACAAGCGAAGGTTCAATCGTTGCCGACTTCTTCTCTGGCTCTGCAACGACTGCAGCTGTCGCGGAGAGACTTGGGCGGCGCTGGATCGCCACTGATCTCGGCAAGCCTGCGTGCATGATTACGAGGAAGCGTCTCATCGACCAGGACGCCAAACCCTTTCTCTATCAGCATGTTGGTGACTACCAACTAGAAATGGCTCGCAGCACTATGGGCCGGAAGTTCCGTACCGGCGATCTCGCAGAGATTGTCCTTGGCCTCTACGGTGCGCTTCCACTTCCAGCCGAGGAAAACCCTAACCGAAACATGGGTCGCATCTCTGGCACGAAGACCCTCGTACTTGCCGACAGCCCTAACAAAGTCACCGGTCTCACCACACTCAAACGCGCCATCGAGATCAGAGACAATCTCATGGGCGGTTGGGAGAGAGTGGTGGTACTCGGCTGGAACTTCGATTCAGCTATCGGACACGACATCGCTGGACTGAATCAGGGTGATCGACTTGAAGTGCTAGTCATTCCACCTGATCTTCTGGATCGATTGAAGAAAAAAGGGGACAAGCTGAAAGCGAGTGAAGTTCGCTTCTCTTCTTTGCAGTATCTGAAGCTGAAACCCGTCATTCGTTTTCAGGAAGAGGAGAGGGAATCGATAACGGTCGAGATTGACAATTACGTCTTGCTATCGCCCGAAGCTCTCAATCTGGATGAGACCAACCGAAAGAAGTTGCAAGCCGTAATTAACCAGGATCCGATGACGCTAATCGAGTACTGGAGTGTAGATCCTGATTACGACGGAGAAGTTTTTCGGTCTGTTTGGCAGGACTACCGCGGCAACACCGAGAATGATGATGATGCATTCCGTGTAGTTACGAAAGCCCAGCTGAACAATCTGCCGGTCAAAGCTGGCGCACGCCGTGTTTGTGTTCGCGTGGTGGACGTGTTTGGTTTCGAAGCAGAAGCTGTCGCGGAGATCGCCTAAATGGCTTCGATCAACGACCTAACCCTGGCAAAGAAGCTTACAGAAAAAGTAGTGGACGTATGCCAAGGGCTCGAACATGGCGATGCGGCCATTCTCTCGCAGGTGACCGAAACCACAGCCGACCTGTTGAAGTGGTGGTTCCAATCGGATTTTGTGGAGCTACGAGCGGTCAACTTCCATGAGGGCCAGCGTGCGGCCATTTTGAACATCATTTATGCCCATGAGGTACTGGGCGCCGCGTCTTTGGCGGAGCTCTACCGGGAGGTTGCGCCCGAGGTGCCCCTCGCCAGCCATCAGGCTGCGACAACGATCAGTGCGGCGAAGAACAACTACCCCAAATACTGCCTCAAGATGGCCACCGGGACCGGGAAAACATGGGTTCTTCAGGCCCTCATGATTTGGCAGATACTCAACTCTAATCGCGCGCCGCACGCGAGCCGTTTCACGAAGAACTTCCTTGTGGTTGCGCCAGGTCTCATTGTTTACGATCGGCTGCTGGATGCCTTCTTAGGCAAAGAACGCGATGGGCAGAGAGATGTTTCCACTTCAGATCTTGCACTTTTCCAAGAACTCTTCGTACCTGATAACTATCGCGATGAGGTGTTTACGTTCGTCCAGGGTGCTGCGTGCCCAAAGGAAGACATTGGCCGCAGAGTAACGCCGGGCGGGATGATCGCCATTTCCAACTGGCACGTCTTGAGTGATCAAACAGAGGAGGATCTTGCAGACAATGTTCTGGCGTTAGGAGAGGCACCCAGTTCTGCTTCTGTAGTCAAACAACTTCTGCCTCTCACACCTGGCACAGCACAAGGCAATGACCTCAACGTACTCAACAGACGTTATGAGCGCGGAGGCGTTCTAAGTTTCCTTGCCAGCCTGCCAAGCCTGATGGTCTTTAATGACGAGGCACATCACATT
>CALMVK010000099.1 GCA_937873145.1 uncultured Granulicella sp.
CTCTCTAAAGCTATCACTACGCCAGAGAGCGGCCTTTGAGCCGAAAAGAATGTCAAACCTAACCTACCGCCGCCGCTCCAATCGCCTAAACGCACGCTCCGGATCGAGCTCGATACGCGTTCCCGGAACCGCAAGCACCCCACCCTCCCACTCGTGCACCTCAACTGCGGACGACACCCACACCTTGCGCGTCGCCGGATCGAACACCCACACCGACCCCACGCCCATCGCATGAAAATCCTCGACCCGCTCCAGTACCCGCGGCAGCCGATCCTCAGCCGACAGCACCTCCACACACAGCAGCGGAGCTCGCGTCGGAATCTGCTCGACCGCCTCGCGCGCGTCGGTCACACAGAGATCCGGCACCCGGTATCGCTCCGCCGAGACCTGCACCCGCAGCTCCGGTGAAACATACACGTTCCACTCCTCTTCCTGCTGCGCAAGCAACGCATAGATCACCCCTTGCAGCCGCGCAGGGTCGAACTCCCCCGCGTTCCGCTCCTCAAGGACTCCATCCGTAAACTCCGCATCCGGTTGAAAAGACGTCTGAAGATACTCCTCAACGCTCATGCGGACGGTCGTCGCTGTCATCGCCATAGAGTCCTCCCCAACAGTATGCACTCATCCCCGTTGGACCACACCACGCGGATTGTCCAAGCACGGTGCGTTTGTCTCAAGACAAACCATCTTCTCGGCGTACGAGATGGTCTCGCCGAGGTCAGCCGCAAGCGGCTATACTATCCGTGTATCGAGCGGGAGTAGCTCAATGGTAGAGTAGCGGCTTCCCAAGCCGTTGGTTGCGGGTTCGATCCCCGTCTCCCGCTCCAAACGCAGGCACTCTGGTTCGCCTTCTGACGCAGAATCGTTTGCCGCGGTGAGCAACGCCCTCATGGATCTACAGTCGCCGAAGTGCTAGATTGACTGAATCTTGATGGAGCGCTTCTTCCATGAACTTACTTCCCTTTGGCCTCGCAGTCGCCGCCCTGGTCCTTACACCCTTCTCACTCGCCCAGACCGCGCCTGCCGCCACGCCACCCATGGGTTGGAATAGCTGGAACCACTTTGCCGGCCACGTCACGGATGCGGATGTCCGGTCGGCTGCCGATCAACTCGTCAGCACTGGCATGCGCAACGCAGGATACGTCTACGTCAATCTGGACGACACCTGGCAAGGCAAGCGCGATGCCCAAGGCATTCTGCATCCAAACGACCGCTTTCCCGATATGAAGGCGCTGGCCGACTACGTACACTCCAGGGGCTTGAAGTTCGGGCTGTACTCCTCGCCCGGAGCGAAGACCTGCGACGGTTATGAGGGAAGCCTCGGGCACGAGCAGCAGGATGCCCAGACGTATGCCGGCTGGGGCGTCGACTTCCTCAAGTACGACCTGTGTTCCTTTCAGGACCAGATGCGCCAAGCCAAGGAGCAGCATCCCGACGATCCGCGCCTCGAATTTCGCATGATGCAGGCAGCCTTCAAAAAGATGGGGGATGCCCTGAAAGCGACCGGCAGGCCGATCGTATACAGCCTCTGTCAGTACGGCATCGACGATCCCTGGAAGTTCGGCCCAGGAGTGCAATCCGAGATGTGGAGAACGACCGACGACATCAGCGACAGCTACGCGCGCATGATGGAGATTGCCTACGCTCAGGTCGGGCTCGCGAAGTTCGCAGGCCCCGGCCACTGGAACGACCCAGACATGCTGGAGGTCGGCAACGGTGGCATGAAGCCGAGCGAGTATCGCGTCCATATGAGCCTCTGGGCGTTGCTGGCGGCGCCGCTGCTGGCAGGAAACGACCTGAGCAAAATGACTCCGGACGATAAAGCCATCCTGATGAACCGCGACGTCATCGCCATCGACCAGGATGCCCTGGGCAAGCAGGCCGAGCGTGTCTGGCAGCAAGGAGATTTCAGCCTTTGGCGCAAGCCGCTTACCGGCGGCCGCTACGCCGTCGGCTTGGTCAACAATTCCTGGAGTGAACGGGATATCCCGCTCAATCTCGCGGAGATTGGCTTTCCTTCCGGCGCAAACGTCTACGATGTCTGGGCAGGAAAAGATCTTGGGCGCTGGACAGGCCCGCAAAGCTTGACGATGCCAGGCCATACGGTCCAACTGTGGATCTTCAAGCAGTAAATCGACCCAACTCCGTTACGTCCATCTCCAGCAACCGCGCAGCCCTCATTGTTCGCTGTCCATAAACGAGCAGCAGGCGGCATGCGCGCTCCTTACTGATTCACCCCGCTCGCCAGAAATCCCCCATCCACCACCAGAATCTCCCCCGTAATAAAGTTCGACGCCTCGCTCGCCAGAAAGACCGCCGACCCCACCAGCTCTTCCGTCTTGCCAAACCGAGCCATCGGCGTCCGCATCCGCAACTCCTTGCCGCGCTCGCTCTCGTCCAGCAGCTTCTGGTTCAGCGCCGTGCGAAACACCCCCGGCGCGATCGCGTTCACCGTCACCCCCTGTGCGCTCCACTCCACCGCCAGCGACTTGGTCAACGCCCCCACCGCCGCCTTCGAACACGCATACGCCGTCACCTCCTTCAGGCTCACAAACGTATTCAGCGAAGCGATATTGATAATCTTGCCCGAGCCCCGCTCCAGCATATGCCGCCCAAAGATCTGGCACGCCCGCAGCGTCCCCGTCACGTTGGTATCCATGATGTCGTCCCACGTCTCTTCCGACACCGAGATCGTCGGCTCGCGCTTGATCTTGCCCGCGCAGTTGATCAAAATATCGACCTTGCCGAAGGCCTCGAGCGTGCCTGCCAGCAACGCCTCCAGGCTCGCGCGATCGCCCACATCGGACGTCAGCCGCAGCGCCTTCCGTCCCGCAGCCTCGATCTTCGCCGCTGCCTCCTCCACCTGCTCCTGCCGCCGCGAGCTCGCCACCACATCCGCCCCCGCTTCCGCCAGACCCACCGCCATCGCTAGCCCGATGCCCGACGTTCCACCCACCACCACCGCCACCTTGCCCGCCAAATCGAACAGCGCACTCCCCATTGCATGTCCTATTTCCATTACGAACTAAGGTGCTTCCCTGGCGTTTCCACATGCGCCAGAATCTCATCCACGACGACATCCGGCGCGCGATCGTTCATCACGCAATACGCGTCCGCAGGCTTCTCAAGTGTCTTCAACTGGCTATCCAGCAGCTTCGGCGTCATAAACTCATGCTGCCGCGCCGCCAGGCGACTCGCAATCATCGCCGGCGACCCATCCAGCAGCACAAACTGGACCGACTCCCCCGGCATCTCCGCCGTCAACGTCTGCCGATAGCTCTCCTTCAACGCCGAGCAGGCCAGCACGCCTCCCTGCCCCGCCGCCAGCCAGCCCCGCATCAGCCGGTTCAGCGACTCGAGCCACGGCTGCCGGTCCGCATCGTCCAGCGCATGCCCCGCCGCCATCTTCTCCTTGTTCGCCGGCGAGTGATAATCATCCGCATCCGCAAAGATCACGCCCACCCGCTGCGCCAGCAGCGTGCCGATCGTCGTCTTGCCCGAACCGCTCACCCCCATCAACACCACGATCATCGATTGCCCTCGTTACCGGCCAACGAACACCGGCTGGATGTGCCGCTCAACCTGCAAAAGGTACGCCGCGAGCGCCCATTGGTCTTACAATCATCGCACCCGTGCGTCCCTCGTCCTCCCGGCCACGCGCAAGCGCAGCCACCGATCCTAGTCCTTGAACCGCCCCTCATACGCCCATAAGCCCAATCCCGGGTTCGAAATAAAGAAAATCTCCTCTCCGTCCACCACATTCCACCCGTCCTTCAACTTCGCCGGATCGTACTTCGCCGCGTACTCCGCCAGATCCCCGTACTCGTAGTGCACGCCCTCGATCTCCGCCCGCGTCAGGTGGCCCGGGCAGTAGCGAATCCGAAACCGCCCTTCGCTCGACCCATGAATCAAATGCGCCGCCGCACTCAGGTTTGCCGCCAACTGCGCATCCTGCTTCACCGCCTCAAGCGTCGCCGGCGTCCCACAGTAGCCATACTTGCGGATCAGCGCATCGATCGCCGCATCCTCGCCAAACGCATGCACCCCCGGCGCCAGCACAATCAACTCCGCGTCATCGGCCAGCGCCATCCGCGTCCGGTACACGCTCTTGTTGCCCAGCCACGTCGACCGAAACTCACGTGGGTCCAGGAACACCACCGCTTTCCTGATCTCACGATTCATCATCAGAAAGTTGCACTTCAGGCTCAACTGTGCCGCGCACTCGAACGCCTCGTTGCCCTCCGAGATATACAGCCCGCGCATCGCCAGCTTGCCGTCAGCATTCTTGTTCACCACCGTCTGCACGTAGACGATCGGCGGCAGCGCCCCGGCAAAGTGCTCGCTCGCATAGTTCAGCACCCGCCGCACCGGCGTATCCGCGCGCCCCATCATCCGCTCCATCCCGTACACCGCGCCCAGAAAGTGCGAGCGATGAATGCCCATCACGCCGCCCGTACCGATAAAGATATTTTTCGACCCATTGGCCATGCCGACCACCTCATGCGGCACCACCTGCCCAATCGACAAAATCAGGTCGTGTCCTCCCCCGTCTTTCCCAGACCCGACTACCCCAGACCCGACCAGCAGTTTGTTCACCTGCGCAGGCCACGTGTAGTCGAGCTTGCCCTCGCTCACCTCATACATCAGCTCACCCGGCACCTCACCCAGCGTCACGATGTCCTTGCGCCAGTCATGCACCCGAAACAGGCCGCGCGGCACAGCCCCATACATGGCTGCAATCTCCGTGTCGCTCATCGGCGTATGCGTGCCCAGCGCCGGCAGCACATCGGCCAGCCGATCCCCATAGAACTCCCAAGCCATCTCGGTCAGCAGTCCACTCATCGAGTGCATCCGCGTAAAGTCCGGAGGCACGGCCAGCACCCGCAAGCGCTTCGTCTCCCCATCGAGCCTGGTTAACGCCTCCACTAGCCCAGCCCGTATCTGCTCGGCCGATAACTCCGTCTCCGGCGATCCCACTGCAAACAATAAGCTCATGCCGCCATCCTAATCCGGTACAACGAACTTTACATGCAGACCGAACTCACAAAAAATCACTCACAATTGACATCATGATGTCTTTTCCGTCAACATCAGGATGTGCGAACAACGCTTACCCTCGATGACGACGTAGCCGCCCTGCTCGAAAAGGAAAACCTCCGCACAGGCGAACCCATGAAGCAGACAGTCAACCGCGTCCTCCGCTCCGGCCTCTTCCAGGCCGCCAAGCCAGCCAAGCCAAAACGCTTCGTCGTCAAGCCCTTCGACACCGGCATCACTGCGGAGCAATGGAAGACTTGGGGAGAAACCAAGATCGAGGAGATTTTGGAGCAGGCCGAGATGCCGCTGACTCGATGATTGCTCCAGACGCCAATCTCCTGATCTACGCCTACACACCCAAAGATCCGGATCATCGAGCGAGCCGAGCATGGCTGGAAGACATTCTTTCGGGTACGGAACCGGTAGGTCTCCCGATCCTTTCCATTCAGGCCTTCATGCGCGTCCAAACACATCCACGTGCGGCGGTCCCCTTCAAACAGGCAGCAGCAACCGTCGACTCATGGCTCGCCCTCTCACACGTTCGCATCCTTTACCCCGGTGACCGTCACTGGCTGATCTACAAACAGCTATGCTCTCCCATCCGCATCGGGGACGCCCGGTTGACCGACGCCGCCATCGCCGCCATTGCCATTGAGTATGGCGCGGTCGTCCACACCAATGACGGCGACTTCGCCCGCTTTCCCGGGGTCCGCTGGCATAATCCACTCCAACCCTCAAACTAGCCCAGCCAATCCGTCAACACTCGTCAACACTCGTCAACACTCGTCAGCGCCCGTCAGCGCTCGTCATTCTGGCGAAGCCAGAATCCCCGTATTGTCCTCTGCACTTGCCGTTGCTCGTTTCACCCGTCTGCCGACCCTTTCGCCAAGTCGTTCTACAGCCGGTAAGCCTTCCTCACCAGCCCCACCGTCAACTCCTGCACCAGCTCAAACGCCTCTTCCTCCTCCAGCCGATGCTCCCCCACCAGCCGCGCCAGAAACGCGCAATCCACCCGCCGCGCCACATCGTGCCGCGCCGGGATCGACAAAAACGCCCGCGTGTCGTCGTTGAACCCGACCGTGTTGTAAAACCCCGCCGTCTCGGTCGCCGTCTCCCGAAAGCGCATCATGCCCTCGGGCGAATCGTGAAACCACCACGGCGGCCCCAGCCGCAAACAAGGATAATGCCCCGCTAGCGGAGCCAGTTCACGCGAGAACGTCGACTCATCCAGCGTAAACACAATGAACGTAAACCCAGGCTCGTTGCCATACTTCGAGAGCAGCGGCCGCAAGCTCCGCACATACTCGGTCGACGAAGGAATATCGGCCCCCTTGTCGCGCCCGAACTGCTGATAGACCTGCCGGTTATGGTTGCGAATGCTACCCGGATGCAGTTGCATGATCAGCCCATCCTCAACGCTCATCCCGGCCATCTCGGTCAGCATCTGCGCCTGAAACAACTCCACATCGCCCGGCCCAAGCCGCCCCGAGTAGATCCGCTCATACAGCCGCGCCGCCTCCTCCTGCCCCAGGTCCGCCGTCTGCGCCGTCAGGTGGCCATGATCGGTCGCCGTCGCCCCCATCTGCTGGAAGTACGCCCGGCGCAATCGCAGCGCTTGCAGATAGCCCTTATACGTCGAGACATCTTCACCGGTCATCTCGCCCAGCTTGGCCAGGTTCTCGCTAAATCCTGAGAACTCCACGTCGATCACCGCATCCGGCCGGAACGTCGGCAGCAACCCCCCCCCCCCCCCCCCCAACCCAAAAATGCCCAAACAATTTACCAAGTACCGACCCCCCAACGGTCTAGCCCCCAACAACCACCCCAAAC
>CALMVK010000100.1 GCA_937873145.1 uncultured Granulicella sp.
TATCGAAGCTCGCACAGCTCGCGGATTTGCTTGCTGGGCATGCGAAGCCAGTGATTCGTCCGCAGCGTCTGGCTCCGGCAACCATTTACGATATCGATTATCGAATGGCTGTTGTAGCGCTCACAATACGACGGCACGGGACGAAGACGACGGAAGGTACGACTCGAATCGACGTGGCGCGACTCAAGCTTCTGCAATTCATTGCCCAACGCCCAAATATGGTCCCCGCGATGCGAGAATGGGCGGTTTCGAAGAACGCCTCCGGATTGCTACGTGACAGCCCTCAACGCTTGAGGCGCGGCTACATTGGAGACAGTACCCACGACCAAGCAGTCGAGTACATGATCGCGTGCAGAATCCTCCGTCCCGACGGCCGGTATCTGGTCGAAGAAAAGAATTCAACCTATATCGGTGAGGTTCACAACGTAGCGATCAAGAACAATATGTTCGAATCAGAGCGCATGGTGTTGGAAGAACTCTCCCAAATACGCATAACGAATGCGATGCTGGAGGGTCAATAATCAGGCTTAGTTTCGTCGAAGTCTCAGGCATCTCCAGCAAGGGGCCATTTGGTGGCCGCCTCGACTTCGGTCCTGGCGTGCAGATCGTCTCTGCAAAGAATTCATTCGGTAAATCCTTAGCAGCAAAGTCGATCGCCTGGTGCTTGGGTGTGGAAGTGATTTTCGGTGTTCAAGCAAACGACATTGCATTCTTCCCCGATGCCGTCTGCGGAGAGCTGGATTTCTCAGAAGCTGTAGGAGCCCAAATTTTATCTTCCGAGAGTTCCGTCGGGATTGTTCATTCGGATGAACGAACACTCCAACTGCGTCGAGCGATCGTTGGTGGGGATCGCACGCATATTGAAGTAGCGGAAGGCCTAGTAGAGGGTTCGGAATCCCGACGGAGCATCTTGCAAACGAGAAGTCGCTCGATGCAGGACGCAGCGGGTGGCTTTCAGCATTTCTTCTTCGAATGGATGCGTTGGCCACGGACGAAGGTGTTGACGTTCGGAGGCGACGCCTCAGAACTTTACCTGGAGAACCTAGCACCTCTGTTCTTCATCGAGCAGAAAGAAGGCTGGGCGGGTCTGCAGGCATTGCAAATTAGCAGATATGCCCAGCTGCAAATTCGAGAGATCGCAACGGAATACCTTTTAGGGGCAGTGGATCGTATTGCGCAACGGTATGCAGAGCAGGAAGGTTCTCAGCAACGGGCATTGCTGAAAGACGCGGCCGAGGAAATTGCCGCACGTATCAACGCCCTGATATCGGCACGCGGATGGCCTGTTAGCTGGTCTAGCCATGGCTCGGTAGCAGCAATCAGCAAGCGCTGGCGGGAAAATCCTATACAGCAGACGCTCAAGACTCTCGCAAACGTTGATCTGGATGCAGCACTTTTGGCAGTTGCTACAAGAACAGAGATCCTGCGGAAGGCGCTTACCTCCGATCCAGTGGACGGCTCGGACCTATCTACGATGAGCGCTGTATCTCAGAAGACGATTGAGCTCAAGGCAGAACGTCACAGGCTGAATGTAGAACTCAACTCGCTTCGTATACAAGCACGACAGGCACAAGAGCTTGAAAATAGCCTCGATGTTCGGATTCAATCGGCTGCGGATGTCCTGCGTCTCAAGACTTCGGGAGTGGGTCGATTAGAGCATGTCGAATGCCCAACGTGTCACAGAGATCTTGATCCGGCTACGTTCTCGCTTTCCCGGCAGTCGGCTGTGGAAGTCGAGTCATACATCGAAACGCTCCGCAGAGATCGTGGTCTCATTCGGAGTAATCGTTCCAATATCCAATCAGCGCTTGATGCGCAAGTCGGCAGTCTCGGTGTTCTCGATGAGAACTTGCGAGAGTCCGAGCGCACCCTTTCGTCCGTTACAGACGCGGTGGGCGCTGTCCGTGAGCAGCTAACAAAGCGAGCCGCAGACCTCTCGGCGGCAGAGCGAGAACAGGATCGCATACTCGCGCTTCGACAGCAGATCATTCAATTGCAAGGTGAGAGCGATGCGTGGCTTCGACGAGCAGAATCACTAGAAGCGAAAAGCGAACTCATCACAGATGTTGCAAGAAGGCGTGCGAGGTTGCAGGAAGCGCTTGCCCGCTATTTGCGTGAACTTGGGCATAACGCGATTTCTTCAGATAACATCGGCACGCTCCGCCTGGATGAAGAGTATGTTCCTTACCTGGGCGCTCGCAGACTCCACTCGTTGGGCTCGGCGAGTGACCAATCACGTTTAATAGCGGCCTACAGCCTAGCGTTGGCTGACGCTTCGCGAACATTGGGCGGTTTCCATCCTGGGTTTGTTGTGCTGGATGAACCTCTGCAGCAAAACCCCGATGATGAGCATCGTGAGCTATTGTTTTCCTCTTTGACCGGAGATCTTGCAGCGGTTGCGTTTCAACTGGTAATTTTCACGTGGTTACCGCAGAGTGACATCGACCGCTTGAAGACAGCCGGTATTCATGTGATTACACCACCTGGACGCCACTTTCTAAGCTTGCGCCCGGCTCCTGGTCAACGGGACGAGCCATTGGCCTCTACGTCCGATCAAAGTGATCCAGGCCAAAGCATTTCGTCTAGATCGGTCAGTGCGTCCTAAGTCTGTGAAGAGAACCGGCTAACACATTGTCTCGTCTTCCTTGATGACGGCTCGTGGGTCTTTGTCATCTCGGAGGCCGACAAAGCTTGCGTGACGGAGATGGTCATTAGGGGTCCACTCCAGAAAGCGGAACTGCGCGACGGCCTCAGGACGGAGCCATATGCAGTTCATCATC
>CALMVK010000101.1 GCA_937873145.1 uncultured Granulicella sp.
GACCATGCTGGCCTGGATTGAGCCGGGACTGGGGTTGGTGTCGCCCCAGTGGCTGCTGCGGTGGTTCAGGAAGGCGGCCAGGCCTAGAGCGGCGAAGACGAGGAGATGCAGGGCGAGGGCGGCGTAAAAGCCTCGGGCGAGGGTGGTCTCAGGGGTGCGGATTTTGCGGACTGGGAGGGTTTCGGTGGGCATGACGGCCTTACGTAGATCTGTTACTTCTTACTCTGCTTTGCATGGGAACGCGTTGCGAAGCGCTGAATTGATCAACATAGTGTCCATTTTGTGGAGTTCCTCAGGATGCGCGTTCAGGTACTTTAAAACCACTAGAACGGCTTGCCTAGGCGTGACCTCAGATGGAATGCAACCGTGCAAATCAATTTTCTCTGTCATGCCTTGGCGCCTACCCTCCTCCCAGAGTTGCATCGTATCCATGACGCCACGAATTAGCCCAATACACACTCCCATTTCAAGTCCATTCGTGTAGGTGGATTGCGGATTTGTAACAACTGCTGCGTTGCATTGGCGCAGAAGACTAATTCCCGTTCCGGAAGACTCTTGTCCAGTAGCCGGAATGAAGGTATAGACCATTACCAACGCGAACACTAACTTCATAAACATCCCTTCTAAATCACGTCTAGTTGAGTATGGAACCTTTCACTTTTCGTAGGGCTGGGTAACGATGGAGATGTTGGTGATGCCGGCGCGCTTGATGGAGTCCATGACGGTGGCGAAGGCGCCGAAAGGGACGCGTTCGTCGGCGCGGACGTAGATGGTTTTCTGAGCTTCGGGGCCTTGGTGGGAGAGGAGCAGGGCGGGCAGGTCGTGGATGTTGATGGCCTTGTCCGCACCGTGGGCCTGGAGGTAGACGTTCTGGTCCTTGTCGATGGTGACGACCATGCGTTCTTCGGTCAAGGTGGCGGTGGAGCGGGTGTGGGGGATGGCGACGTCGATGCCGGACTGAAGGACGGGGGCCGTGAGCATGAAGATGAGGAGCAGGACGAGGACGACGTCAACCAGCGGGGTGATGTTGATGTCGGCGAGCGCGGTCTGGGTGTAACGTTTACCGCTCGAGTTTTTTGCTGAGAAGGCCATGGTTAGAAGACCCTGCGGGTGCCGGAGAGGTCGGAGGGTGGGGTCGAGGGCGCGGGCGGAACGTAAGCGGCGGCGTTCTCGATGGCGTTGAGGAGTTCGCGGCCGAAGTCGTCCATGCGGGCGGCGAAGTCGCGCAACTGGCTGGTGAGCTGGTTATAGCCAACGACGGCGGGGATGGCGACGAGGATGCCGGCGGCGGTGGTGATCAAGGCTTCGGAGATGCCGGGGGCGACGGCGCGGAGGGTGGCTGCGCCGGCGGTGCCGAGGCCGTGGAAGGCGTCGATGATGCCCCAGACGGTGCCGAAGAGGCCGATGAAGGGGGCAGTGTTGGCGATGGTGGCGAGCCAGGTGATGCTGGATTCCATGAGGGTGAGGGCTTCGCTTGAGGCGGTGGCGGCGGCCCGCTCGAGGCCGACGGGGTTGCGCGGGAGGCCGCGCCCGTTGGTTTGGCGGTAGTATTCGTCGTTGATTTCAGTGAAGACGGCGACCAGGGGTGAGGGCCGGAACTGGTCGGCGGCGGCGGCGATCTCGCTTAGGCGGCCGGATTTGCGGAAGGCGCGCAGGAAGCGTGCGGATTGATTGCGGGCAGCGGCAAAGGCGCGGAATTTGGTGAAGATGACGGTCCAGGAGAAGAGGCTCATGGCGGCGAGCAGAAGCAGGACAGCGAAGGCGACGGGGCCGGAGTTATGCAGGATCTCGGCGATGGCGGAGCCGTGAGCGGCGGAGGGAAGCCCGGCCGGGGCTGCGGCGTCCGAATCGGCCTGGAGCAGAAGGAAGAGTGCAGCTAGGGTCATGGGATGGCTGAAGGGCTCCGTAGCTTCGATTATACGAGGCAGCGGAGCCCTCCTCGGGCTGCGGAATTAGCTGTTCGCGATGGTGACTTCCTGGCCGAGGTACGTATCTGAATTGACTTGATCGACGAGGAACTGGGCGAGGTCGGCGCGGGTGATCTTGTGGGCGAGCTTGCCGGGCGGCACGACGTAGACGTTGCCGGTGGGGTCGGAGTCCGAAAGTACAGGTGGGCGGACGATGACGAAATCCAAGCCGCTGCGCTCGATCTCGGCTTCCATGTTGGCCTTGTCGGGCAGGGCGCCGCGGAGGAAGAACGGCATGAGCAGATGATGGTAGAAGCCGGTGGCCTGGTCCTCGCTGTCGCCGACGCCGAGGACGGAGATGACGATGAGGCGCTTGACGTTGTTGCGCTTCATGACGTCGAGGATGACTTTGGCGGAACTGGCCTCAAGATCGGTCTTCCGGAAGGGTGTGTGCTCTCCGATGGCGTCGATGACGGCATGCTGGCCGGTCATGACCTGGTCGAGGCGGGAGGGATTGCGGGCATCGCCGTGGATGACGTCGACGGCGTCCGGGAAGTGCTCTTTCTCTTGATGTTCTTCGTCCGCGTGGACGAGGGCGGTGACCTGGTGGCCTGCGGCGAGCGCGCGTTCGACGACGAGTTTTCCGGTCTTGCCGCCAGCTCCGATGATAAGAACTTTCATAATGGGCTCCTCGGGAGTGTGGGATGCTCGGGAGGCCGGACGGGTCTACGCCGCGATGGGTTCAGAGGCCGCGGGGATCGTGCTACCTTTGCCTCAGCGAAGGTGAGGCGAAACGCAGATGCTGCTGGAGTTGCGGGCGGAGAACTATGCGGTCATCGACCGGGCGGCGGCCGAGTTTGGGCTGGGGCTGAACCTGCTGACGGGTGAGACGGGCGCGGGAAAGTCGATTTTGATCGATGCGCTGGCGCTGTTGCTGGGCGGCAAGGCTTCGGCGGAGTTTGTGCGGCATGGAGCGGAGAAGGCGGTGGTGAGCTGCGTGTTTGAGGCGACGCCTGGGGCGCTGGCGGTGCTCGAGGAGAACGGCATCGATCCGGACCCGGATGCGGAGGGGATCCTGCTCAGGCGGGAGATTGTGGCGAACGGTAAGGGGCGGGTTTTTATCAATAGTCAGCCGGCAACGGTGGGCGTGCTGCGGCAGGTGGCTCCGGAGCTGGCACTGGTGCATGCGCAGGGTGAGACGCTGGGGTCGTTCGATGAGGGGCAGCAGCGGCTGTTGCTGGACCGGTTTGGGGCGGTGGAGCTGGAGGCGGTTCGGGTGGCCTATGCGGCCTGGCGCGCGACGGAGACGAGGCTCCAGGAGCTGAGGACCGATGAGCAGGATCGTCTGCGGATGGCGGATCTGTGGCGGTTCCAGAGTAAGGAGATCGCGCAGGCGGGGATCGCCGGCGAGGACGAGGATGCGCGGCTTGAGGCGGAGCGGCGCGTGCTGGCGAATGCGGAGAAGCTGCAGGCGGCGGCCATGGGCGCGCATGAGCTGCTGTACGAGGCGGAGCAAAGCGCGGAGACGACGCTGGGCCAGGCGCTGAAGCTGGTGGAGGAGCTGGCGCGGTACGACGACCGGTTTCGGGAGGCGGTGGAGCAGCTGAAGACGGCGAAGGCGATGGTCGAGGATGTGAACGCGACGGTGCGGGACTTTGCGGAAGATGTGGAGGCAGGGCCGGAGCGGCTGGCCGAGATTGAGGATCGGCTGGCGGCGCTCGATCGGCTGAAGCGGAAGTATGGCGGGACGCTCGGTGAGGTGATCGCGTTTGGGGAGGAGTCGGCGCGGCAGCTGGCGGAGGTGGAGAATCGCGATGAGCTGTTGGCGGAGCTGCATACGATAGAGGCGCAGCAGGCGGCGCTCTACTGTAAAGCTGCGGAAGCGGTGACGAGCCAGCGCCAGACGGCGGCCGAGCGTTTGGGGAAGGCGGCGGAGCGGCAGATTAATGAGTTGGCGATGAAGGTTCGTTTTCAGGTGGAGGTGGAGCCTGGGCGAGAGCGGACACGCTGGACGGCCGAGGGTTGGGATGAGGTGGAGGCGGTGATCGCAACCAACGCGGGCGAGCCGCTGAAGCCGTTGACCGAGATTGCTTCAGGGGGCGAGATGTCACGGGTCATGCTGGCGCTGAAGGTGACGGTTGAGGAGGCGGTGTCCTCGCGAGATGGGGCGGCTTCCGGGAAGGGCCGCAAGCTGGCGATGCCGCGGACGCTGGTGTTCGACGAGATTGACATCGGCATTGGCGGCCGGGCGGCGGAGGCGGTGGGGCAAAAGCTGAAGGCGCTCTCGCGCACCCAGCAGGTGCTGTGTATTACGCATTTGCCGCAAATTGCGGCGTTTGCAGATCATCATTTCGTGATCGAGAAGACTGAGAGCCGGGGGCGAACGCAGACCAATATCCGCGGGATGGAGGATGCGGAGCGGGTGCGCGAGATTGCGCGGATGCTGAGCGGGGCGACCTTGACGGAGACGAGTCTGCGCCATGCGGAGAACCTGCTGGCGGCCAGCCGGTGAGCATCTTGGCTTCACGGAGCGGCATCGCACTGGATGTACCGTGAAAGAGGGCAAGATGGCAAACGAAGCAAAGCAGTGCGCACATAGCTCGTGCCGGTGTATAGCGCGCGACGGATCGAATTATTGCTCAACGATTTGTGAAGATTCAAAGGACTTGACGACACTTCAGTGCGATTGCGGTCATCTACGTTGTGCTGGACAGGAGTTGTAATCTGGCGGCGATCAGGTGGTGGCCGGTGCCGCCACCTGCACCTGTCAAGGTGCAAACCAGATGTTTCTTCTGTGTGAACGCGGTATACTGGGCGACGTGACGGCATCTACGGCTGAACCCATCTTGCAAGAGACCTTCGACGTTCCAACGCCTACCAAGCGTGTGCTTTTGCTCAAGCCGCGCGGTTTTTGCGCGGGCGTGGTCCGGGCGATTGACATTGTGCAGATTGCGCTTGAGACCTTTGGGGCGCCGATCTATGTGCGCAAAGAGATCGTTCATAACAGCTATGTGGTGAACGATCTCGCCAAAAAAGGTGCCATCTTCGTCAACGAGCTGGAGGAAGTTCCGGAAGGGGAGCGAGTTATTTATTCGGCTCATGGCGTGTCTCCTGCGGTGCGGCAACGGGCTCGGGAGCGTGGGCTGAAGGTGATCGACGCGACCTGTCCGCTGGTCACGAAGGTGCATGTGGAGGCAATCAAGTTTGCCAAGCAGGGTTACTCTTTGGTGCTGGTCGGCCATCGCGATCATGAAGAGGTAGAAGGCACGCAGGGCGAGGCTCCGGCGGTGACGCAGGTGGTGTCGACGCCCGAGGAAGTGGACGCGTTGGTCGTTCCCGACCCCAACAAGGTGGCGTACCTGACCCAGACGACGTTGTCGCTCGATGAGGCTCGCTCGATGATTGAGGCGCTCAAGGCGAAGTTCCCTAACATTACCGGGCCGCATGCGCAGGATATTTGCTACGCGACTGAAAACCGGCAGGTAGCCGTGAAGAATGTGGCGCATGGAGCCGATTTGGTGCTGGTCGTGGGTTCACGGAACAGCTCTAACTCCAATCGCCTAGTGGAAGTTTCGAAGAATTTAGATACCAGTTCCTATCTTATCGACAGCGCCGAAGCGATCCAGCCGGAGTGGCTGGACGGGGTGAACACGGTGGCGGTGACGGCCGGCGCATCCGCTCCGGAGATTCTGGTAAAGGATGTGGTGGAGTATCTGCAATCCAAGGGCTATGGAGACGTCGACGAGGTTGAAGTGATGCCGGAGAATGTGCGCTTCGGTCTTCCCCCGGAGATTGTGCAAGCGATTGCTTCGGCACCGAAGAGTTCTGTGCAACCGAGTGCGTAGCCTGGGCGCCGTGGTGCCGGCTGAGAGAGTTTAGCGTTCATGATGACAGCAGGTTCTTTCAATTCGCAGGATGGGAGTGTTCGCGCGCAGCCTCGTTTTGGACGACTCGACCTCGGACTTGACCGGATCTCGAATGGCATTGAGCGCGCGACCGAGTGGCTCTTGGGCGAGCAGCAGCCGGATGGCTACTGGTGCGGCGAACTGGAAGCCGACTCGATGCTCGAGAGCGACTATATCTTTATGCACACGCTGCTTGGGACCGGCGATCGTGGCCGGATGGAGCGTGCCGTCAACGAGATTTTGCGCCAGCAGAATGAGGATGGTGGCTGGAGCAACTATCCTGGCGGGCCATCGAACGTCAGTTACGGAGTGAAGGCGTACCTGGCGCTGAAACTAATGGGCTACTCTGCCGATCATCCAGTTTTGGTAAAGGCGCGGGAGTCGGTTTTGCGGCTGGGCGGCGTAGTGGAATGCAATACGTTTACCAAGATCTATCTGTGCGCGCTGGGCCAGTACGACTATGACGCCGTGCCGGCGGTGCCTCCGGAGATTGTTCTCTTTCCCAACTGGTTCTACTTCAATATCTATGAGATCAGCTCGTGGTCGCGCGGCATTTTGGTGCCCTTGTCGATCATCTATGCCAAGAAGCCGTTCAAAAAAATCCCAGCGGAGCAGGGGATTGAGGAGTTGTTTGTAGGCGGACGGGCAGGGGCGAATCTGCACTTGCGTTGGGATCGTCGGCGTTTTGTGTCTTGGCGAAACTTCTTCCTGTTTACGGATCGTGTGGCGCACTGGGCTGAGCGTGTACATATTCGCCCGCTGCGCAAGCGCGCGCTCAAGAAGGCCGAGCGCTGGATGCTGGAACGGTTTGAGCGCACCGATGGACTGGGCGCGATCTATCCGGCGATGCTGAATGCCATTGTGGCTCTGCGATATCTGGGCTACTCGGCCGATGACCCGCAGGTGATTCGAGCGATGGATGAGTTTGAGAAGCTGGGCATCGATTGTCCAGAGGGCACTCCGGGCGATCCTACGCCGACCTTTCGGATGCAACCATGCTTTTCTCCGGTGTGGGATACGGCGCAGGTGCTCTCGACCC
Source organism: uncultured Granulicella sp. (assembly GCA_937873145.1). Classification (GTDB taxonomy): domain Bacteria; phylum Acidobacteriota; class Terriglobia; order Terriglobales; family Acidobacteriaceae; genus Edaphobacter. The sequence continues at coordinate 6,852 of CALMVK010000101.1, forward strand.
TGGGCGATGCGGGTGTTCCGAAGGACGATCCGCGTATGGTTCGTGCCGCGGAGTGGCTGCTGTCGAAGGAGGTTCGGCATAAGGGCGATTGGGCGGAGAAGGTGCGGAACGTCGAGCCGGGCGGCTGGTACTTCGAGTTCAACAATGAGTTTTACCCGGATGTGGATGATACGGGTGAGGTTCTACTGGCGCTGCGAGCGGCACAAAGTCCTCGGGAGCGATACCAGCATGAGGTAGAGCAGCGTGCCATCGACTGGATCTTTGCCATGCAGTGCAAAGGGGGCGGCTGGGCGGCCTTCGATAAGGACAATACCAAGACCATTTTCCAGTACATTCCCTTTGCCGACCACAATGCGATGCTCGATCCGCCGACAGTCGATATTACGGGCCGTATTCTCGAGATGCTGGCTGCCTATGGGTATACGCGCCGCGATCCGCGGGTGGAGCAAGCGATCCAGTTTGTGCTGAAGGAGCAGGAGCCTGACGGAAGCTGGTTCGGCCGCTGGGGCGTGAACTATCTGTACGGGACATTCCTGGTGCTGCGTGGGTTAGAGGCCATGGGCTACTGGAATCATGAGCCGGCGATCCAGCAGGCGGCGGAGTGGATTCGCATGGTGCAGAACGGCGATGGCGGCTGGGGCGAGACTTGCGGCAGCTACGACGATCCGGGCACGCGCGGCATCGGGCCGAGTACACCGTCGCAGACTGCCTGGGCGGTACTGGGCTTGCTGGCCGCGGGCGATATACGGAGCGATTCGGTGGCCAAAGGCGTGCGCTGGCTGATCGATCGGCAGCGCCCGGAGGGAACGTGGGATGAAGCAGCGGAGCGAGGCAACGGCGAGTCGGTGTACACAGGGACCGGTTTTCCGCGGGTGTTCTACCTGGCCTATCACTTGTACCGACACTACTTTCCTTTGCTTGCGTTGACCACGTACCGGCGCGCGATGGAGCGAGAGGAAGCGGCGGCGTAGAGTAGCAGTGGCCCTGAAGCTGAGGGGCTGTGGACATTTTGTTGTAGAGGTTTGAAGGAGAGATTGCGATGGCGGTTCCCGTCTCACAGGCTTGGACGGTAGCAACGTATGTCTTGAAGCAGAAGCTGGCGGGGCGCAAGCGGTATCCGCTGGTGCTGATGCTGGAGCCGTTATTCCGCTGCAACCTGGCATGCGCGGGCTGCGGCAAGATTCAGTATCCGGCGCACATTCTGAAAGCAGAGTTGTCTCCGGAGGAGTGTTTCCGCGCGGTGGATGAGTGCGGTACGCCGATGGTGTCGATTCCGGGCGGAGAGCCGCTGCTGCATCCGCAGATGCCGGAGATTGTGGCGGGTTTGGTGGCACGCAAGAAATACGTGTATATGTGCACCAACGCGCTGCTGCTGAAAGAAAAGCTGCACCTCTTCAAGCCGAGCAAGTACCTGTCGTTCTCTGTGCATGTGGATGGTCAGCGCGAGCACCACGACTTTTCCGTGTGCCGCGAGGGCGGGTACGACATTGCCATGGGCGGCGTGCGGGCGGCGGTTGAGGCCGGTTTCCGCGTGACCACGAACACGACGTTGTTCGACGGCGCGGACCCGAACAGTGTGCGCGCGCACTTCGATGAATTGATGGAAGCAGGCGTGGAGAGCATGATGGTCTCTCCCGGCTACACCTATGACAAGGCTCCGGACCAGGATCACTTTCTGGGCAAAGCCAAGTCGCGCAGGCTCTTCCGCGCAATCCTGTCGAACCGCAAGAAGCATTGGGAGTTCAACACGCATCCGCTGTTTGCCGAATTCCTGATGGGCAAGCAGCAGTTTGAATGCACGCCCTGGGGGATGCCGACGTTCTCGATCTTTGGCTGGCAGAAGCCTTGCTATCTGTTGCAGGACGGCTATGCCGACACCTTCCAGGAGCTGATGGAAGCGACGGCGTGGGAGAACTACGGAGCCAAGAGCGGCAATCCGCGCTGCGCGAACTGCATGGTGCACTCCGGGCATGAGGCCTCGGCGGTGGACTATAACTTCAGCTCGTTTGCCGGGTTTGTGCAGACGGCGAAGCGCTATATGTTTCCTTCGCTCTATCCGGATGAGGGTGCGCAGAAGCTGCTGAATGAGTGGAAGCCGACGAATCATGCTCCGCTGGTGTCTATCGGCGAGATCAAGCCGGCTGCGCAGCCTGCGGACTCCGCACTGCAGAAGATGGCGGGGGATTAGGCGATGGCAATCTCACCGGAGCAAGCGCAGCTCGAAACCGCAAAGATTGAACAGCTTTCGCACCAGAGTGCTGATGATCTCGACCACATCGCCGGGCGAGAACGCGAGCAACTGGAGGGTTGGATTCCGGAGATGGCAAGCGAGACCGAGATCCGGGAGGCGCTCGAAAAAGCCTTCGATTATCGCGGCGACATTACTGTGACGCTGCGGGAAGGTGGCAGGATCGAGGGTTATCTGTTCGATCGGCGCCAGGGTGCAACGCTGGCGGACTCCTTTGTGCGCATTATCCCGACCAACAATCGGGCCAAGGTAAATATTGCCTATTCGGATGTGGCTGCCTTGGCGTTTACAGGGCGCGACACGGCTGCGGGCAAGAGCTTCGATGCGTGGGTGAAAAGATACACGGAAAAGAAGGCTGCGGGCGAAAAGAACATTCAGATTGAGCCGGAACGGCTGGAGTAGCCGAGGCGGATACGATGAAAGTTTTTCTGACCGGCGCGACCGGTTTCATCGGCGGCCACGTCGCTCGGGCGTATGCCGCAGCCGGTGCCGAGTTGCGCCTGCTGACGCGGTCGACCAGTAAACTTGCCGGTCTAGAGGGGCTTGCGGCGGAGACCGTGATGGGCGACCTTCGCGAGCCGGAAGCCCTGCGCACGGCATTGAGCGGGTGTGAAGTGTTGGTGCATGTCGCGGCGGACTACCGGCTGTGGGTTCCCGATCCAAACGAGATGTATGCCGCGAATGTGGAAGGCACGCGTGCTTTGCTGCGGCTGGCGCGGGAGCAGGGCGTAGCCAAGGTGGTGTACACGTCGTCCGTAGCGACGATGGGTTTTCGGCAGGATGGGACGATTGTCGATGAGGCGACGCCGGTGTCGGTTGAGGCGATGATTGGGCACTATAAGCGGTCGAAGTTTCTCGCCGAGCAGGAGGCGGTTTCGGCGGCTCGCAGCGGACAGCACGTGATGATTTTGAACCCGACGACGCCGATCGGGCCGGGGGACGCGAAACCTACGCCCACGGGACGTATCCTCGTCGACTTTCTCAATCGCAACTTTCCGGCGTATGTGGACACGGGGTTGAACCTGGTCGATGTCGAAGAAGTTGCGCGCATGCATGTGGCCGCGCTCGATCGCGGCAGGCCAGGCGAGCGATACATTCTGGGTGGCGAGAACCTGACGCTCAAGCAGATTCTGGACCGGCTGTCGGCGATCACGGGGCTGCCCTCGCCGACGGTCAAGGTGCCGCATGCGGTGGCGATGGCGTTCGCGTTTTTCGACGAGACGGTAACGGGCAAGTTGCGGGGCAAGGAGCCGCGGGCGACGGTCGAGGCGGTAAGAATGGGCAGGAAGAAGATGTTTGCGAGCTCGGCCAAGGCGGAGCGTGAGCTGGGCTTTCAACTGCTGCCGGTCTATTCCGCGCTACGGAGTGCGGTGGAGTGGTTTCTCGAGCATGGCTATGCGCCGCCGATTCGGGAGCAGGCTTGAGGATCGGGATTATCGCGGCGCTTCCGGGCGAACTGCAGCCCCTGGTGCGGCGATGGCAGAGGATGCCGGCGGCGCGTGGGTCGGGAATCTCGATTTGGCAGCGGCGAGAAGGTGAGGACCAGGTGATTGCGGTCTGCGCCGGGATGGGGGCTCCGGCGGCGCGGCGGGCGTTTGTGGCGGCGGAGTATTTGGGGTCGCTCGATCTGGTGTTGTCGGTGGGCTGGGCCGGGGCGCTGGTTGCGGAGTGTGAGCCGGGGCGGTGTTTTGTGACGTCGGAGGTGATCGATGCGCAGACGGGCGAGCGATTTGCGCTGACGAGCGGCCGGCGCAAGCTGCGGCTGGTGAGTACGGCGCGGGTGGCGGATGCCTCGGAGAAACAGCGGCTGGCTGCGACCTACGGGGCGGTGTTGGTGGAGATGGAGGCGGCGGCGGTGGCGCGGCTGGCGCAGATGCGGGGGATTCCGATGGGCTGCTTCAAGGCGGTTTCGGACGGCGTGGATGCGGAGCTTCCGGACCTGAATCCGTTTATCGATGTGTCCGGAAAGCTGCGGATGGGCGCGTTTTTGGCGCATGTCGCACTGCGACCGAGGTATTGGGGTTCGCTGGGGCGAGTGGGCAGGAACAGTGCCGCGGCGGCCAAGGAGCTGGCAAAGATGGTGGAAAGATTTCTGGTCGAGAAGGATTTGGAGCGGGTGCATGGCGAAGGTTGAGATTCCGGCGGCGATGCGGGCGGCGGTGTATCGCGAGATCGACGAAGTACGCTGCGAGACGATCCCGGTGCCGGAGATTGGGCCGGGCGAGGTGCTAGTGCGGATCGACACGTGTGGCGTGTGCGGGACGGACCTGAAGAAGATTCACACGGGCTCGCATGCGGCTCCGCGGGTGTTTGGGCATGAGATGGCGGGGACGATTGCGGCGGTGGGCGAGGGCGTGGTAGGGTTCGCGGTCGGGGATCGGGTGATGGCGTTTCACCATATTCCGTGCGGAGCTTGTTTTTACTGTCGCAAGGGTACGTTTGCCCAGTGCGAGACGTACAAGAAAGTTGGGACGACGGCAGGGTTTACGCCGGCAGGCGGTGGGTTTGCGGAGTACATCCGGGTGATGGACTGGATTGTGGGCTTCAAGGGAAAAACGGCGGGTCTGATCAAGATTCCGGACGATATTCCGTTTGAGCAGGCGGCGTTTATCGAGCCGGTGAACACCTGCTTCAAGGCCGTCAAGCTGCTGGCACTGGAGCCGGACGATACGGTGCTGGTGATCGGGCAGGGAAGCATTGGGGTGATTCTGGCGGCGCTGGCGCGGCGGACCGGGGCGACGGTCTTGACGAGCGATCTGTATCCGGAGCGGCATCGAGTGGCGGCAGAGTATGGGCTCGATCATCCGCTGGATGCGCGGGAGGATGTGGTGGAGGCGTGCCGCGCGGCGACCGAGGGGCGTGGTGCGGATGTGGCGC
>CALMVK010000102.1 GCA_937873145.1 uncultured Granulicella sp.
TTTGGCGAAACCTCCGTGCGACCATCTGCTTGCTGCTGGCTTGTACCGCTGCTTCTTTTATGGGCAAACGCAGCCTCCATGCACAGGCAACCGCATCCGTAACAGACCAGTGGCAAGGCCCGGTGCAGGCCAGGCTTCCTGCGCGCGTGCTGATGCGCGTCGAATCGAAGCCGGGCACCCCGCCCCTTCATGCTGTGGTCTTCCTGCTGGACCGGGACAACTCCGACTGGCCACACGCGACAAGCAATTTCAATATGCAGAACGGCGAGCTGTCGTTTACGATCGCTAACTTGGACATCGGATTTACCGGCAAACTTAGCCCAGGTGGAGCGTGGACCGGCACGTGGACGGAGCATGGTTTAGCCACACCGCTTACGCTGACCCACGCCACCGGCGACGCTGCCTGGTCCGTACCCGTAGTCCAGGTGAAAAACATGGCCGCCTCCGCCGATCCTACGTTCGAACTCGCCACCATCAAACCTGCCGATCCAAAAGCCACAGACAAGGGCTTCCAGACCAGCGGTCAGCGGCTGCGTGCCGTAAACGAGTCGCTGCTGGCCATTGTCTCCTTCGCTTACGCCATTCATCCGAATCAAATTCACGGCGCGCCCGGCTGGTTTACTGCCGAACGCTGGGAAATTGAAGGCTACCCGGATGTACCCGGCTCGCCAAATCTGGCGCAGATGCGCGCGATGTATCGTAAGCTGCTGGCGGACCGGTTTGCCCTGAAGCTCGACCGCCGCACAGAGGATATGCCGGTCTACACTCTGCAGGTTGCGTCGGGCGGGCCGAAGCTGACGAGAAGCCTTGGCGACCCCGACGGGCAGCCCGACTCCACCGGTAGCTGGACAAGCACCCTCAACGATGTGCGCTACACCAACATGAATATGGACGAGTTTGTGAATGATCTGGCCTATGGTGAGGATCGCCCCATAGTGAACGACACTCACCTGTCCGGGCGATACGATTTTCGGTTGCGCTGGACTTCTGCCGATGCCGAGGCAGTCAGCCAAAGCGCAGGCGCGGATGCGTCGCCTGTTCTGTTTACCGCCGTTCGCGAACAACTCGGGCTATCGCTGAAGGGAGTTCGCGCACCAGCGATTCTGTACGTCGTAACACATCTCGAGCAACCCTCCGAAAACTAAGGTTGCAGCAGCGTTGCTAGTCACTGGGGTGCCAAGTAACTAACCCATCTACAGAAGTCACTGCAGGTCACGGTAGAAAGCTTGAATTTCCAAAAAAAAAGAATCAAGCTGCTCTATAACTCCGGGGAATCCACTCTGCACCTCTACTTACTCTATTCGCTAGAAGGCGATGCAGGATTAATTGCAACGGCATCGAGCTTGCGCAGATCGGGAATTTTAGCATCTTCGCTTTTGCTGTTTGGGACACTCTGTACGGGGGTGACTCTCTTCGACACTCGTTTTGTGTGAGTGTTACGATTGGGCTAATTTAAGAGTGGGTACGCGGCTCGAATCATGCACACAGTCAGGCAAATTCTAACTTCGGTGGCGAAGCCGAAACCAGCTCTAAAGCTTCTCAGGCTCATTCTGCTGCCTCTCGCGATGCCGTCCGGTGGGATCGCCCAAGCCATCGTCTCGCCTCCTGTTGCCGCGGTTGGCGAAGCAGCAGCAGGACATTTCATCGACGTAACCGAAGCGGTTCACGTTGATTTCCATCATATGGCCGGCCATACAACAAAGAAGTATCTTTTGGAGACGATGGGCTCGGGCGCAGCTGTGTTCGATTTCGACAATGACGATCTACTCGACATCTTCCTTCCCAATGGCGCACCTATTGCTGACTCCGAACTACCCGGCTTCAAGCCGGCGAAAAATGGTCCCGCTTCTTACAACCGCCTGTTCCATCAGAAAAAAGACGGGACCTTTGAGGATGTTACTGAAAAGGCAGGACTGAAGGGCATCGGCTATAGCCTCGGGGTTGCTGTCGGCGACTATGACAACGATGGCTATGAAGATCTCTATGTCACAGGCTTTAATGGCAATCATCTCTATCACAATAACGGCAACGGTACTTTCACCAACGTCACCGAAGCATCCGGCACCGGAGGAAGCGGCTGGAGTACCAGTGCTGCCTGGGTCGATCTCGACAACGATGGTCTGCTCGATCTTGTCGTGCTCCGCTATGTCCAGTGGGACTGGAACGATGTCTGGTGCGGAGAGCACCGCGAGGGCTACCGCGCCTACTGCCATCCGGACATCTTTCCAGCTGTCACGCCGCTTGTGTTCCACAACGATGGGCACGGACAATTTACCGAGCAAGCCAAACAACGCGGGCTTGCAGTACCCGGGAAAGGCCTCGGGATTGCTCTCTCGGACTATGATCGCGACGGGCATATCGACCTTGCCGTCGCTAACGACTCCATGCTTGAGCATCTGTACCACAACAAAGGGGACGGCACGTTTGAGGAATCGGGTCTCGCGGCCGAAGTTGCCGTGGACGGGGAAGGTCGTACGTTCGCAGGCATGGGCATCGCCTTTGCCGATTTCAACAATGACGGACTTCCAGATCTCGCCATCACCAATCTGGCCAATCAGAAGTATGCTCTTTACCAGAACAACGGTGACGCAAGCTTTACCTATGCCAGCTATAAGCTTCGGTCTCGCTGGCATCAGCTTTCTGCACTCCGGCTGGGGTATCGGCTTTTTGGACTATGACAACGATGGTTACAAAGATTTACTTGTCGCCCAGGGTCATGATCTAG
>CALMVK010000103.1 GCA_937873145.1 uncultured Granulicella sp.
TGCGGTGTACGCTTTGTCTATATGCGTCCGGCTAATAGTCCACCTTTCGCTCACGATCTGTACTTGAGTACTCAATTCAGAGCGGTACCTCCCTCTCAGGGCTGAGAGCTTCTGCGGAGATCCTCAGCGGCTTTACTCGCGGAGGGTGCATCGGAGCTCTTTCCACGTACGACCTAGCCCTCCCGAAATCATCAAGGACCTGGCAGTAGTAGCGGTTCTAGGGCGTATGGCGAACTAGTTCTATCAGAACTGCCCTGAGATGAGTCGGCTTCACCCGACGTTGTACGAGATACGAACGCAACGCAAGCACCACGCCCATGTGAACCTGAAGCTAATGACATAGGGACAAAAAGAATGTGATCGTTAGGCGTATGCTCTCTTTGCATTGCACAAGGCATTTGCAAAAGGGTGTTGACACGTATTGAACCATCACGTATCTTGATTAGTGATTAGAGGCTTTGCAGAGTTCCGTCCCAAGGAAGTGTGCAATGAAGATAAAAGAAACACTCATTATCGCTGGCCTACTAGGTATGCCCTCTCTAGGCTTTACTCAATCAATAACCATAAACAATCCTGGCACATTGATTGCTCCGGACGCTTCAACAGAAGCTTTGCTGGCAAAAGGACGTGCAGCCTATCAAAAACCGCCAGGAGCTCGGAACTATAAAGAGGCTTTGTCTTCTTTCACGAAAGCTGAGAATCTCGGCTCAACGGAAGCAGAAGCTTGGCTAGGGATTATGTACTTACGGGGCAATGGTGTCCCGCAAAACAACACGCAGGCTGGCAATCTAATAACCAAGGCTGCGTTGGCGAATAATCCAATTGGTTTGAGATTCATGGGGATTCTCTACCAGTCAGGCGTGGTCTATCCTCAGAATTATGAAACTGCCCGAGCATACTATTTAAAGGCGATTGCCTTGAACGATGCTAATTCCTTCGGGCGTTTAGGCCTTATGTACTTACAGGGCCTCGGAGTCTCCCAAGATAAGTTTTCCGCATTGAAACTTTTCGTTCAAGGCGCTAATGGCGGCGATGCATGGTCGGCTGTTCACGCAGCACTCACCTACGAGAACAGCATAGCAGCCTCTAAAGCACCAGCGCTTAGTTCAGCTACCACCAAACCTAGCTCAACGAGTTTCCCAAACTACCCTCTCGCTTTTCTCTACTACCAGAAAGCGGCTAGTTTAGGTAGCGTTTTTGCAGAGTATCATCTTGGCGTCAGCTATGAGCTAGGGCGTGGGACCCAGCAAGATTACAGCCGAGCACTTACGACGTATCGGGATGCATCAAATTCCGGTTTTTTGCCTGCTCGGCTCGCTCTTGCGCGCTTGTATGAAGTGGGCTTGGGAGCCCCTAAGAATTTAGCTCGCGCATATGCACTCTATATGACCGCCGAAAACCAAGGTAGCCTGGCAGCAGACCAACACCTTCAACAGCTTACAGGGCAAATGACTCAGGATGAGCGCGACCAGGGCGAAGTACTAACTAAGACGTTTATTGCTCGATCTCAGAGCACCCGCACAGCTTCACCTTCACAGTAGCGTTTACATACCTCAGGCCTTTCTGTATGGTCTCATCATATACTTACCAACCTTTACCAAGGCGGTACTCCTCAAGGAGTCTTAAATGCGGGTTGCTTTACCCATCCCTTGTTGGGGCAATAATATACTTGACACATCGGACTAAAAAGCCTATTCTTAGTTCATGGAAGCCCCTCACACACTGCAAGAAGCCGTCATTTACTTCAGCAATCCTGACCGTGCTTTCCAATACGCGCTCAATCTTCGTTTCCCTGACGGTAAGGTCGCTTGCCCCCGGTGTGGGTCGGAGAAGCATTCGTTTATAAAGACGCGCCGTATCTGGATGTGCTACGGATGCAAAAAACAATTCAGTCTCAAGGTTGGAACTATTTTTGAGGATTCCCCTTTGGGACTTGACAAGTGGATGATGGCTATCTGGATGATCGGCAACTGCAAGAATGGCGTTTCCAGCTATGAAATGTCCCGTAGCATCGGCGTGACTCAAAAGTCGGCTTGGTTCATGCTTCATCGCATCCGTCAGGCTATGCACGAGGATTCCACGGTTAAGCTCTCTGGCGAAGTAGAAGCAGATGAGACCTTCATTGGCGGCAAGGCACGTAACATGCACGTCGCCAAGCGCCAACGCCGGATCACTGGCACGGGCACCAAAGATAAGGTTGCCGTGATGGGCATCCTCCAGCGCGGCGGTAAAGTGGTGACGACCGTAGTTCCCAACCGCAAGAAGCATGCACTTCAGTCGGAAGTGAAGAAGCATGTGGAGGCGGGATCGGCGCTGTACACCGACTTCCTTCTCTCCTACCAAGGTCTGGCGGGGCAGTACGCCCATCAGGTCGTAGACCATGCTGTCGAGTATGTAAACGGTCGGATTCATACCAATGGTCTCGAAAACTTCTGGAGCTTGCTCAAGCGCAACATACATGGCACTTACGTTTCTGTCGAGCCCTTCCACCTGTTTCGCTACTTGGATGAGCAGACGTTTCGTTACAACAATCGCAGGTGCATGAACGATCAAACGCGCTTTGAGGCGATTATGGGCAACGTTGCTGGCCGCAAAATGACCTACAAGGAACTGACCGGCATCGGAGCTGCCACGTCACACTAAAGATCGGCAAGGGCGTGGAGTGCGCAGACGCTAACCCTTGCTGGCTTTCTTCTTCGGTTTGGGTGCTAGCTTTGAATCTTTTACAGCGGTTTTAGGGGAGCGAAAAAGTTTCTTTGCTAGCTTATTGAATGTATTTAATGCTTCTGGACCTTCATAATATTCAGGCTTCATATGGCACCTCCAACATGAATAGACACTCCAAGACAACACATAACAACAACCCAAAGTCCAATTCCTGTCACAACAATGAGCAAGAGCAGGAGCGTTATATCTCGGGGAACATTGGGGTTGTAGGACAAGTCGAAGCGAATTTTCCACGCGAGCTTATAGAAGAGTACAAAACCTCCAACCGTCAAGCACATACCAGAGAGAATGCGCGAGACAGGCGAGAAGTGTGGCGCTTCCGTGTCGAAATCATAACTCTTATTTTCGTAGTCTTCGTTGCTCTTTTGAGCATAATTCAGTCGCGCCAATCCGTGAGAACCGCTAATGCGGCTGCCGAAGCTAACAAACTCGCCAAAGCCAACTTTTGGCTCGATGAACGTCCTTTTATCGATACCCGCTTCACTGGCATGCCACACCCTGTACCCGAAATGCTTGGCCTCCCGGTCGCTTCTTTTGCTTATAAAAATTACGGGAAAGGTCCAGCCTTGCGCGTCCGCGTCGCAACTTGGATATTTACAGGCCCGACCCAAGAGCAAGAGGTGGAATCTTGGTTTTCTCGGATGGGTGATGGACCAATTGACGAATCCAACACTGATCTCACGTTGCCCACTGGCGAGACTAAAAAGCACCTTGTGCTTGAGAATTTCGTTATGCCCGGTCAGGAGATCACCGGGGCAAGCATAGGCTACAAGCCTTTCGACGATGTTGGAATTCGGGGCACCAGAATTGTAGCTAGGATCGAGTATTACGATCTTGGAGGTAACAGGTACTAAACGGATACTTGTTGGTTTACCTTTGCTGAAGAAACTAAGGGAGGGCCTAATTTCTCCACATGTCCAAACAGTCACAGCCAAATACACTAGAAACAATACACTGCATGTGCGCCAAGTATGTTGTTGCCCTTATTTATCCCACTGCACACCACACGCAAAGCCCAACAAGATCCCTCAGCCGCCGAAGCCATATAATCCACCTCCAGAGCCGTCATTCTGGCAAAGTCCAGAATCTCCGTATTTGCTTTCCACAACGGCATACCATGACGGAACTCGCCCGGAA
>CALMVK010000104.1 GCA_937873145.1 uncultured Granulicella sp.
AGCCCCCACCCATGCCCGGCAACCCGCCGAAACCACACCGGTGGCAGCAAGCGCCCCGCCTCCTCCTCCCGCACCCGGAGCCACTCAGTTTCTCGTCCAGATCGCCGCCGTCACCCATCAGGAGGATGCCGACCTGATCGCCTCCACCCTCACCCGCCGTGGCTATGCGGTCAATATCCGCAACGAGCCGCAGGACAAGCTGCTCCACGTCCAGGTCGGCCCCTTCCCAACCAAGAAGGACGCCGAAGCCATGCGTCAGCGTCTGATGGCCGACGGCTTCAACGCCTACATCAAGTAAGCCCTCAACCCCTTGGGGCGTCGTCACTCTGGCGAAGCCAGAATCTCCGTATTTGCTTTTGCCGTCGCCAGCGGACGCATCCGCTGCGGCAGTGCCTCTGCAATCGCTGCATGGACCGCCGCCATCAGTTCCTCGCGCGTGGCATACGCAGCCGGATTGACCGGGGTCAGCAGCCGGATCTCCACCACGCCGGGAGTAATCAGCGTCCTTCCCTTGGGAAGGCACAGCTCCGTACCCCAGATCGCCACCGGCACGATGGGTACCCCGGACCCTTGCGCCAGATAAAACGGTCCCTTTTTGAAGCGCGACAGCCGTCCGTCAAGCGAACGTGTTCCCTCCGGAAAAATCACGATCGGCAGCCCCTCCCGCGCCGCGCGTGCCGCAGCCGCCACGCTGGTCTGCGCTGCCTCCCTTCGCGAGCCGCGCTCCACCGGGATGAACCCACCCATGGTCATCGCACGGCCAAGCAGCGGAATACTCATCAACTCCTTCTTGAGCAGCACCACGCATCGCCTCGGAATCAGAGGAAGCAGCGCTGGAGGATCCAGATTCGAAACATGATTGGCCATGAAAAGACAGCTTCCATCGGTTGGAATATTCTCGAAACCACGCACGTTGACACGCACCCCGGCCAGCCGCACACCTGTCCGGGTCACCCACATCGACGCCCAGTAAAGCCACGTCACGTCCTTGGTCAGCAGCGTAATCGGAATGCCGAACAAGCCCAACGGAACGCCAAACCCCAGGTAGACGCACAGCAGGGTGAGCGTCGCAAAGGTATCCCTCACCGCATTCAAGGCCACTCCCACCGCGCGCGCTGATCCCACGCTATCGCGCCAAACTTACGGTCAGGTTCGCGTCGCCTATCGCCGCCTGTGACAGTTGAGAAAGCGCCTGCGGTAGCAAATGGTAAATGTCCCCAAATCCCCCGTTTGACAGAATGGCCACCACATCGCCCGGCTCCAACTGCGGAGCCAAGGCAGCCACGATCGCCTCCGCATCCTCCCGCACCTCCGCCGGCACGCCCCGCTTCTGCAGCGCGCGCACGATCGTCTCCGGCACCAGCCGCTCCGCCTCTGCAATCACGCCGGACTGAAACACCGCCGCCAGCACCACCCGGTCCGCCAGCGCCAGGCTTTCCACCAGCGCGTCGGCAAACACATTCCTCCGCAGCGTATTCGATCGCGGCTCCAGCACCGCCCATAACCGCCGCCCCGGATACGCATGACGCAGCGCATGGAGCGTCTCGCGGATCGCCGTCGGATGATGCGCAAAGTCGTCGATCACCGTGACCCCGTTCACCTCCGCCCGCACCTCCAGCCGTCGCTTCACACTCCGGAAGCTCGCCAACGCCTCCATAATCGCCGCAGCCGGCACGCCTTGCCCCGCCGCCAGAGCCGCCGCCGCCGTCGCATTCAGCGCATTGTGTTCGCCCGGCATCGGCAGCGCGCAGTCGGCAAAGAAGTCCCCCGCACGGTCGAGCCGCCAGCGCATCCCGCCATCGGCATGCGTCAAATCGCGCACCCGCCAGTAGGAGTCCGCCGCCTTGCCGTACCGCTCCACGGCGCAAAACGCCTTTGCCACACATTCGGTTACATTCTCGCTTCCATCAAACGCCACCAGCCGTCCACGCCGCGGAATCAGGTTCACAAACCGCTTGAACGCCGTCTTCACCGCCTCCAGATCGTCATAGATGTCCGCATGATCGAACTCCACATGCGTCAAAATCGCCGCATCCGGAAAGTAGTGCAGAAACTTCGGCCCCTTGTCGAAGAACGCCGTATCGTACTCGTCGCCTTCCAGCAGAAACGGCGGCCGACCACCCACGCTCGGCGGCCGCACCAGGAAGCTCGTCCCAAAGTTCTCCGCTACGCCGCCAATCAAAAATGAAGCCGCAAACCGAGCATCCCGTCGCGCGGCTACCTCGTAGATCCAGGCCAGCATGCTGGTCGTCGTCGTCTTGCCGTGCGTCCCCGCCACCACCAGCGACTCGCGCCCCGCCAGGAACTCGTCATGCAGCAGCGCCGCCATCGAGCAGAACGGAATCCGCCGGTCCAGCACCTCTTCAAGCTCCACGTTCCCCCGCGAGATCGCATTGCCCACCACCACCAAATCCGGAGCGACCGAGAGATGCGCCGCGTCGTAAGGCTGGTGCACCGCAATCCCCTGCTCCGCCAGTTGATCGCTCATCGGAGGATACGCCGCCGCGTCCGACCCGCTCACCCGATGCCCCGCCGCCTTCAGCATCCCGGCCAACGACGCCATCGCCGTGCCGCACACCCCGATCAGATAAATGTGCCGTCCCACCCTACGTTCTTCCATCCCCATAGCCTATCCGCGCACCGAAGCTTCGGCAAAGTGCATCCGCGGGTTCCGCTCGTCGTGCAGGTCAAGCTCCACCTCCACCCCCCACGGCAGCGTAATGTTTCCGCCCTCCACATGCCCGCTGCGCAGCCCGATCCCAACCGGCCCGGCGAAGTCCCGCAGCGCATACAGCAGCTGCTCCTCAAGCGGAGGCTGCCCCGCCCAGTCCACGCACTGGCCCATATCCCCGAACACAACTCCCGTCACCCGCTCCAGCATCCCCGCCTGCCGCAGATGCACCAGCAGCCGGTCCCACTGGTACGGCTTCACCCCCACATCCTCCAAAAACAGCACGCCCGTCGGAGGCTCGGCCGCATACGGCGTCCCCAGCGCCTCCACGTAAATCGACACGCAGCCACCGGTCAGCGCACCCTCCGCCCGCCCCGGCCGCAGCACCCGCAGCCCAGTCTCTGCACCCAGCGACCAGGGCTCCGTCTGCTGCAAAGCGCGCCCAAAACTAACGAAATCCGGCCCCGGCACCTTCGCAAAATCCGACGCCACCATCGGCCCCTGGAAGCTCACCAGCCCCGCCGCCCGCTGCAGCCACACGTGCAGAGAAGTCACATCGCTGTATCCCAC
>CALMVK010000105.1 GCA_937873145.1 uncultured Granulicella sp.
CGCGCGTACGGGCGCGGGGACGGGGCGGGCTGGGAACGGGGGCGCCGGGATGGGGACCGCGGGGGTGGGCCGGGCGCTAGGGGGCGGGATGCTTGGGGTTTGTAGCTGAGTTTGGCTTTCGGTTTGGGCCGAGCTGGTCTGCGACAGGATGCGCGCCATCAGGTCTGCGGAGGGCTCTGGCGGGGCGGATTTGAGCAGGTCGAGCCAGGCGGCTCCGCGCTGGGCGTCAGCGAAGAGGTGAGCGCACTCGGCGCAGGTACGGATGTGGCCGTCGAACCAGGTTTGGTCGATCTCGCCGAGATTGCCGTCGAGGGCGTCGGTGAGCAGGGCCTGGCAGGCGTCGCAGTGCGGGGTTGCGGGATTCGATGAGAGAAAATTTACCACGTTACATCACCTGTCCTTCTCTACATTGCAATAAGCGTGCCATTTCTGCGCGGCCCCGGCTGATACGGCTTTTGACGGTGCCTTCAGGGATGCTGAGGACAAGAGCGATCTCTTTGTAGTCCATCTCCTCGAGGTCGCGGAGGATGACCGCTTCGCGAAGGTCGGGGGAGAGTTGGGCGAGCGCGGTTTGTATGGGGGCTTTGAGTTCAAGGCCGGCAACGCGATGCTCCTGGGTGGGGCGGGGGTCGGCGAGGCGCTCGGCGAGGGTGGGACCGTCGTTTTCCGGGGATTGGCTGACGTCGATGGATTCAGTGAGGCGGTCCTGGCGAGCGCGGCGATAGTGGTCGACCAGGAGATTGCGGGTCAGGGTGGTGATCCAGGTGGCGAAGACGCCTTTGCCGGGATCAAAGGTGGCGAGATTGCGGTAGACCTTGAGAAAGACGTCCTGGGTGACGTCTTCGGCGGTAGTGCGGTCCCCGGTGAAGCGGAAGCAGAGGGCGTAGACGCGTTTGTGCTGGCAGGTGACGAGCTGGTGCCAAGCCGACTGCTCGCCGGCAAGGCAACGGGCGGCGAGCGCTGCGAGTGCGTCCTGCTCAGCCTGCTGTTCGGGCGTTCTTTGCACGCGCGCCTCTGCGAATCTTTGGGATGGACGCAGTGTATCGCTGAGCGCAGCGGGCAGGACGGCGGACTCTGACGGAGGGGTGACGCAAAGTGTTCGAGGTGTTGGATTTGGCTGCCGGTCTGGCTGCCAATTTAGCTGCCGGTCTGGCGCAGGGTCCGGCTCTTGTTGCGCGGGTAGGCGTCGTGTCGCAGCACCGGGAAAGGGAATTGTGATGTGACAAACGCCCATGTGCAAGAAGTACGCATGGGCGTTTGGCGAAGTTCCGTGAGAACGATGAAAGCCTACGAAATCCATCTCATAGGGTGATTGCTGAGATGGGTAGGTGTATTAAGGGGTGCCGGGGATGACTCCGCAGGCGTAGCGGCCGCCGGCGTTGCCGGTGGGATCGGACTTCATGTCGTCGGCTTTCTCGTGGACCATGATCGAGGTGCCTCCGTTGGCGAGAATGTCGTTGGGCTGACCGGTGCCGATCGAGAGATAGTCGACCTTGAAGGTGCCTTTTCCTGTGCCGTCGGCCTGGATGGTGATGTTGTTGTGCTGGTGGGAGACGGGGTCGAAGTGAGGGCCGGCGGACTTGAAGTCGGGGCCTTCGCACAAGGGCTTTTCATGGATGTGTACGCCGTGGTCGCCGGGAGTCAGTCCGGTGAGCGCCAGCTTGATCTCCAGCTTGCCTTTGACTTCCTTGAAGGTGGCGGTTCCGGCATCCTGGCCGGTGCCGGTCTTGAGTGGGACGACGAGATCTTTATTTTTTGCTGCGAGTGCGGGCATGCTGACGATGAGCAATGCCAAGCCGACGAACCTGAACCGCATGTTTCCTCCCGTATTTCGATGTGCCTCTACTATAGCGTTCTCGGGAGGGAGTTAGGTCAATTTTGCGGCGGGGGAGCATCGGGCGCAGGGGAAGGAGCGGGAGCAGGCTGCGCTGGGGGTGTCGTGCTCAGATTGGTTGGCGTGTTCTTGCCGTGCTCGGGATCGTAATCGTGTTTGGCCATCCAAGCCTTGAACTGGGCGCTGGGCTCGGACTGCATATTCCCGTTATGGGACATGTACGCGAAATCTTTTCCATCTGTTTTGAGATTGCAGGTAAAGAAAGCTCCGGTTTTGCCGAAGATAGAAGTAGGACTACGAGGGTCTGATTCGGCTTCTTCCATTTGGCCGGGTAGGTCTCGAAGCCGAACGAGCTTTTGAGTTTTGCGGAGCATTCAAAGGAGAAATCGACGCCGTGAGGTTCACCGTTTTCAAACAGATTGGCGCGTCCTTCGCCTTTGGCCTCTTCCTCTACGTGGTGATGGTAGAAGGTGGTCTCATTGCGGTTGAAGATGTGGATACGCAGCGGGTAGTCGGCGGGATTCTTGCTTTCTCCGGCTATGGCCGAAGGAAGGAACAGCAGGCCAAGGATGGTAGCGGGAAGCAGGCGCATCAGCATTCTCCTGTAGGTGCGCCGATTTTAGAGCAGAGCACGCAAGGGAGCAAGATGCTTTTGCGGAAGAGCAGCCGTTGCTGGCTTTACGGCATGTATGCTGACTTCATGAATTTTGTTCACCGTATCTTATTGTTTGCCTTGGTGGCAGCGCCTGTTGCGCTGGCTCAAAATCGTCCCGACCGCGGTTCTGCTCCAGATTCGGGCGCAGAGGCAACGATCGCCAAGCCGATGGCTCCAAGTCTGCCTCCGGACGCGCATGTGGCGCAGGAGATCCAGTTGGAAGGCAAAGCGTTGAAGTATACGGCGACCGTCGGCACGCTGCCGGTGAAGAACACGGAAGGCAAGCCGGTGGGCGAGGTGGTGTTTACGTCGTATGTCATGGACGCGCCGAACCGGCCGGTGACATTTGCTTTCAACGGTGGCCCGGGGGCTGCGTCGGTCTATCTAAACCTGGGCGCGATTGGGCCGAAGCGGGTGGACTTCGGAGCGGAGGGGCAAAGTCCATCCGATCCGGCAACGTTGAAGGACAATCCTGGCACGTGGCTGGACTTTACCGACCTGGTGTTTATCGATCCGATTGGGACGGGGTTCTCGAAGTCACTGGTCAACGAGGCAGACTCGAAGAAGCTGTTTTA
>CALMVK010000106.1 GCA_937873145.1 uncultured Granulicella sp.
GTGTGGAGCTGGTCGTCGGCCGGGTGTTCAAAGGCGTAGGTGGCGAGGGCGTTCAAAGCCTCGAACTCGGCCCAGGCTGCGAGCCAGGAGCGCATGGCGGCGGCATGCTGGCGCTTCCAGGAGGCGATGGCGATGGCGGCCTGCGTGCCGGCAGCGGTAAGCAGCGAAAGGACGAGGAAGTACTCCTTGGGCCGCTGCTCGACGATGGTGAGCTGGCCTTCGAGGCTCTTGAGAAGCTTGACAGCGCCGGTGGGCTCAAGCGCGAGACGCTGCAGATGCTGCAGTTTCGGAGCGGCAAAGGAGGCGGTCTGCAGCAAGGCCAGACCCTCGGCGATCATGCGGATGTGCTGTTGCAGGCGTGCGCTTGAGACGAGCAGAGGCAGAACACGCTTGCGGAGCTGGAGACAAACGGCGCCCTGCACGCAAAGGACCAGGGCAAGATTGGGCAGGAGCGTGGACCAGGGGCGGAGATGGATCAGGCCGGCGATCAGCAGCGCGACGTTGAGCACGGCGGTAAGCAGTAGAACGTAGCGGTAGGCGGGTGCGAAGGCGGGCGGCAGGTCGTCGAGCCACTGGTCGAAGAAGCCGGCGGAGATCTGGTGGAAGCTGGAGGTGCCGAGCAGGGCGATGCGTTCGCGCAGGCTGGTCTGCGGGAGCAACTCGCGGACAGCCGTCTGGCGCTCGCAGGCCTCTATGTAGGAGGCTGGCTCGAGCAGGTAGCGGGCAAGGCCGCGCTCACCGGGGCCGGTGCGTACCGTGGCGAGCAGGCCGAAGAGCGAGTCGGGGCCGAGCAGATCGAGGTCGCGGTCGTACAGGTGGCCGGGCTGGCGTAGATTGGCGTCGGCTTCAAGGCCCGTGCGTCCCGATTGCGGCTCCGAGCCGTCCGCACGGCGCAGGCTGCGATCGTAAAAGGCGAGCAGGCGGCTTTGGCGGGCGATGCCGGCGCTTTGGCGCAGCGTGTACCAAAGACAGGCAGCGATGACCAAAAAGCACGCCAACAGAAGCGCGCCGAAACCTGTGCTGTGCAAGGAACGGAAGGTAAGAAACAAGGTGAGCAGGATGGCGGCCGCCATCAGCCTCGAGGCAACGCTCCGGGAGGCGGAGAGGCGATCGTGCTGCTGCTGGTGCGTGGCGCGGAGACGGCGATAGTGTTCGAGGACCTCTGGATGCGCGTCTGGATTCACGTCTGGCTGAAGATGGGACGCGGCGGGGGCCGGCGTAGGGGTCATGCGTTGGAGGTCCTCCTGCTCCGATGTTAGACTTCAAGTGTGCCGGGTCCTACGCGACGTAATCCCGCCAACCCCGCCAGGTCCGGAAGGAAGCAACGGTAACGGGCTCGTACGGGCGCAGTAGGTCACCCGGCCATAAATCTTTCACTCTCCGCAGGTGTGTTTTGGAGAGCTTTCGCAAGCCAAGGTGCTCGATTTGTCCTCCGGCTCCCAGGATTTTGCAGGCTGGGGAACATTGCTTGGTGAGGTAAGGATTTTGAGTTTGATGTTGAAGCCCCGGGTTCCGGTGCGCGCGAAGATCACCGCCGTGGGAACCTACGTTCCGCCTCGTCTATTGACCAATCAGGATTTGGAAAAGATGGTTGCGACCAGCGATCAGTGGATCGTGGAGCGGACCGGCATCCGTACGCGGCATCTGGTCGACCAAGGCGTGGCGACGAGCGATCTAGCGCTTGAGGCGGCAAAGGTATGCCTGGCGCGGCGCGGGATCGAAGCGTCGGAGATCGAGGTAATCATTGTGGCGACGGTGACGCCGGACATGTTGTTTCCGGCGACGGCGTGCCTGGTGCAGGAGCGCCTGGGCGCCAAGGGAGCTTGGGGATTCGATCTCTCGGCGGCCTGCTCGGGGTTTCCGTATGCGCTGCAGGTAGGGGCAAAGCTGGTGGAGTCGGGCATGCACCGCAAGGTGCTGGTGATCGGCGCAGACGTGATGAGCTCGATCATCGACTACACGGATCGGTCGACGTGTGTGATCTTCGGCGATGGCGCGGGAGCGGTGCTGATCGAGCCTTGCGCGGAGGATGAGGTAGGCCTGGTCGACTACTGGCATGAGATCGACGGTGCCGGAGCGGCGGCCTTGAACATGCCGGGAGGCGGCTCACTGCATCCTCCCACCGCGGAGACGATCGCGGCGAAGATGCATGTGGTGCACCAGGATGGAGCTGCCGTCTATAAGTTTGCGGTGCGCAAGATGGCGGAGGCGGCGGAGGGCCTTCTCTCGCGCAACGGGCTGACCGGCGCCGACCTGGCCTGCTTCATTCCTCATCAGGCGAATAAACGAATTATTTTATCCACGGCGGAGCGGCTGGGGATGGAAGAGTCCAGCGTGGTCATCAACATCGATCGATACGGCAATACGACAGCCGCGACGATCCCCTTGGCAATGCAGACGGCGCTCGATGAGGGGCGTCTGCAGCGTGGAGGTTTGGTGCTGCTGGCGAGCGTCGGCGCTGGGTTTACTGTGGGGGCGACCTTGCTGCGCTGGGAGTATTAGCGTGAGTGTCGGCTGTGGTGTAGCAGGGAGAGAAAACATCTACGGGGATTCTGACTTCGCCAGAATGACGCTTTTCAAAACAATAAGCTTACTTTGAGAGACAACAGCTTTATGCTGTTGTTCAGCACAAGCTAGCGGATTACGCGTTCTCCGTAAAAGGAGCTAGTTGCGCAGCGCTCGGTCGCTTGGTGGCCAAGCTTATAAGGAACAGGCCCAGCAGGGAAGCAGCCAGCGCCGGAAAGATCGCGTCCCTCTCCGTCACGATCGCCGGCAACGCTGCTTTGACCCACCGGGTGTCCCAGAACACCGTCACTACCGTCCCGGCCGCGATGCTGGCTACCGCACCTGCCGCCGTGGCACGGCGCCAGAAGAAGGCCGCCAGGATGACCGGCGTGAGCGCGGCGGAGTAGATGGTGTAGGCATACAAGGCCTTGGCCAGCACCGACCCCGTGCCCAACGACTGCCACAACGACCATCCTCCCAACAGCACAACCATCCCGCGGCTGACCAGCAGAACGTTGCCGTTCGACGCGTCCGGCCGCAGGTAGCGCACATAGACATCGTTGATCAGATTGGTCGCGGGCGAGAAAAGATAGTTGTTCGCCGTGGAGATGACCTTGGCGAAGATCGCGCCTACTAGAACCGCGCCC
This sequence comes from uncultured Granulicella sp., assembly GCA_937873145.1. Taxonomy (GTDB): domain Bacteria; phylum Acidobacteriota; class Terriglobia; order Terriglobales; family Acidobacteriaceae; genus Edaphobacter. The sequence goes on from CALMVK010000106.1 coordinate 3,153, forward strand.
AGCAACTTCGGCAGGCCATGCAGCGCCGTGTATGCGAGGATCTCTCGCGGATGTTCGTTCACCTCACCGGTGCGGAAGAGAGCTGAGCCTACGACCGCCAGCGCCACGATCACCGTCTCGAGAATCAGGATGCCCACAAACCACCCTACGACGGCCCGGGTGGCATCCTTCTCACTTTTGGCCGAGAAGAACTTCTGGTACATCGACTGGTTGCCCAGCATGAGCAGGCACGTCGGCAGAAACAGCTCCATAGCTCGCAGCCCGGTAAAGTCTCCCAGCACGGCAAAGTGCGTCGCCGGCAACGCGGCCCGAACGGCTCCCCAGCCGCCCACCTCGTGCGTCAGCACCGGCAACGCCACCAGCAGCGTTCCCGTCGCGAGCAGCCCGATAGCTACATCCATGTACGCCACCGAGCTCATGCCGGCAATTGCGGTGAAGACGATCACGAACGCCGCAATGATCTCCTGTCCATGCCGTGCGCTGACCAGGGGAAAGACGAGATGCAGGATGTCCCCGCCGCCGATCAATTGGTAACTCGTTATGGCCGTATAGGTAAACAGGATGGCGATAACGCCCAGCACGCGGGCGGTCTGGTTGTAACGCGCCTCAAGCAGGTCGGGGATTGTGAACTGCGCAAACTTTCTTGCGCGCGGCGCCACAAAGTAGATCAGGATCAGCCCGGCCCATCCTCCGGCGGGCTGCCAAAGCGCCGCGAAGCCGTGCCGGTAGGCGTTCTCCGCACCTGCAAGCAGCGACCCCGACCCGATCCACGAACTCAGCAGCGTGAAGATGAGGACGAAGGCCGGCAGCGAACGCCCGGCTACCAGGTAGTCGGCCCTTGTTTTTACACTGCCGACTCGCGCGAGCGATACGCCGAGCAGCACGACGACAAGAATGCCCAGCACAACGGCGTAGAGGTTCATAAGCGGTGAGGCCAGTGTACTTGACTGGACACTGGCCTCGACTCAACACTGGCCCGCCGCGATCTACCGCGTCTTCTCCAACTGCCGGCTGAGTGCTTTGGCTACGGCGTCCGGGTTTTCCCGATGCGGAAAGTGGCCTGCCCCCTTGACCATCACGCGCTCATACTTGCCGGAGAAGAAGTCTCCCTGGTCGTCCGAGCACTCCGGCAGATCGCATGCATCGGCCCCGCCCTGTATATAGATAGTCGGCACCGCAATCTTCGGTTTGGGCTTGGTGTTGAGCTTCGACTGCAGAAAGGCATAGGCGCGCAAAGACAAAGCTCCTCCCCAGCGTGTGCGGTAGTAGTGCAGCACAATCTCGGCGAACTGCGGATTCTTCCAGGCTTTGGCGGCCTCGCTGAACTCCGAGCGTGAGAACGACCACTCCGGCGACCAGCGTTGCCAAAGCTCCTTGCAGAAGTCCTCCGCGTTCTCCTGCATCACCTTCTCCCCCGGCTCCAGTTGGAAGTACCACTGGTACCAGTGCGCGTGCACCTGCGCCGGAGGATAGTCTTTGCCTCCCCACATCACGTAAGGGCTGGCGAGGGTCATCAGGCTCTTGATCCGCTCCGGTGCAAAGATGCTTGCGGCATAGGCCGCGCTTGCTCCCCAATCGTGGCCTACCAGGTGGAATCGAGTCAGCCCCAGTGCATCGGAAAACGCAAGCACATCGTGGCCGAGCGCCGCGGTCTGCCCGCCGATAAGCTCTTGCTGCTGCACTACGGTCGGCCCAAAGCCGCGCAGGTACGGAGCAATCAAGCGGTAACGTTTACGATCCAGCCGCTCCACAACCTCACGCCAGGCGAGAGGCGCATCCGGAAAGCCGTGCAACAGCAGAACCGGAATTCCGCTCGGGTTGCCGTATTCGAAGTAGCCGATCCGCAGGTCGGGAGTCTCCACAAACTTTGTTTCAGGTCCGCTCATACCGTGCTCTGATGCGCAGCAGCGACTCAGGAGCTGTCGCGATACATCGCTACGCGCCAGGTGCGTTTACACTGAGACGAATTCCTGCACAGATGAAGGAGCGATTCACCCACATGAGCCTCCACCTCCGGCGCACCCTCGCCTCAGTCGTCTTCTTCGCTGCCCCGCTCGTCTTTGCCGCAGGGCAGGCAAGCCGGCCGGCGATCCCGATCACGCTCAACGTGGACCTGCGCGACGCGCCCAAGAAGATTGTGCACGCCACCGAGACGATCCCCGTCGCCCCCGGCCCTCTGGTGCTTGCCTTCCCGGAGTGGATTCCCGGCGAGCACATGCCGAGCGGCCCCATCCAGAACCAGGCCGGCCTCTTCATCACCGCGAACGGCCAGCCTCTTGCCTGGCAGCGCGATGCGGTCGAAATGTTCTCTTACCACCTGACCGTACCGGCCGGCGTTACGTCGCTCGAGCTTAAGATGGACTATCTTGCGACTCCCTCGGGAGGCTTTACCGCCGGCGGCTCCACCAGTGCCAACCTTGCCGTGCTTAGCTGGAACACGCTGGTCATGTATCCCTACACCGGCCCGGCCATGAAGGTGTCGGACGTCCTGGTGACCCCGTCCGTTCGCCTGCCGATGGGCTGGCGCTATGGCACGGCGCTTGAGACCGATGCGACCACGCCGGGCGACGACATGCACTTCCACACCGTCTCGCTGGAGCAACTGGTCGACTCGCCTGTGCTGACCGGCCGCTTCTTCCGCGAGGTCGAGCTGGCTCCCGAGTTGGCCGCAGACGGCGCGCCCAAACATTATCTGGATATGGCCGCCGACGGACCCGAGGATGTTCTTGTCTCGCAGAGGCACATCGACCAGTTCTCAAAGCTCGTTCGCGAAACCGGCGCTCTCTATAAGAGTCGCCACTACGGCAGCTACCATTTCTTGGTAACGCTCTCCGACCAGGTCTCCCACTTCGGCCTGGAGCACCACCAGTCCTCCGACGACCGCGTTGAACCTGCAACCTTCATCAACGACAACAAGTTCGTGCTCGATGGCCTGCTGCTGCCGCATGAGTTTACCCATAGCTGGAACGGCAAGTATCGCCGGCCCGTCGGCCTGGCTACACCCAACTACCAGGTGCCCATGGTGGGCGATCTGCTGTGGGTGTATGAGGGCCTGACCGAGTACCTGGGCGATGTGCTGGCTGCGCGCTGCGGCATCTGGACACCGGAGCAGTATCGCGATCGCCTGGCCGAGCAAGCCGCCCGCTATGAGCGCCGGCCAGGCCGCACCTGGCGCAACGTCGCCGATACCGCCCGCATGGCGCAGATTCTATATACGACCGGCGGTGCCTACGATAACTGGCGCCTCGATACCGATTTCTACGATGAAGGTGAGTTCATCTGGCTCGATGTCGACACCACCATCCGCAAGCTTACCGGCGGCAAGAAGACCCTGAACGACTTCGTCGGCGCCTTCTACGGTCTGGGCGGCAACACCGCTCCGAAGGTTGTTCCGTACACCGTCGAGGATGTGGTCCGGGGCCTGAATGGCGTCGTCGCCTACGATTGGAGCGGATTCCTGCGCGAACGGATCGAATCCCACTCCGCCGAACCACCCCTGGGCGGCATGACCAACGGCGGCTATCGGCTGGTCTTCCGCGATACGCCCAGTGCCTGGACGACGCTGAGCGAAGGAAACTCAGGCACGATCAACTTCTGGAATACGCTTGGCCTGCAGCTCGGCTCGGCAGGCGTCGCGCAGGACGTTCTGGTCGGAGGCCTTGCGGACAAGGCAGGCTTTGGCCCGGGCATGAAGGTGCTGGCCGTCAATGGGCGTGAGTTCTCTCCGGACGTTCTCCAGCAGGCCATTCGGGATGCCCAGGGATCACAGCAATCGCTCGAGTTCATCACTGAAAACACAGGCTTCTTCAAGGTGATCACGATCGACTACCACGATGGCCCGCGCTATCCGGTGTTCGAGCGTGTGCCGGGTACGCCGGATCGCCTCGACGAGATCCTGAAGCCGATGGTTCCCTAAGCGGTGATTCCATGAGTGAACGAGCGTGCGGTGTGGAGCCGCGTTCCTTGTTGTCATCCCGGAGGGATCTGCAGTTAGGTCTGCCGGGCTAAGCCACCCGTTGAGGCGCAGTTGCCGAAGGTCCGGCGCTCGGCAACGCGCCTGCAACACCGCCGCTAAGCTTCGCGTTTCGTTCCGCCGCGCAGGCCTCAATCTCGGAGTTGACCTCCGCTCCCAGCAGAAGCATGACGCCGGTGAGATAAAACCACGTCAGCAGGATGATGACCGCCCCAAGCGATCCGTAGGTGACGGAGTAGCTATTGAAGAAGTGCAGGTAGACCCGCAATCCGAGCGAGCTGATAAACCATCCCACAATCCCGATGACCGCTCCCGGCGTGATCCATTGCCAGCGTTTGTTCTTCAGGTCGGGAGCAAAGTAGTAGATCGTCGCAAAGATGAGGACGATCATGCCCAGGAAGATGACGTCCAAAAGGAGATGGGCTACGATGCCGTACGCCAAGCCCACGGTGTGGGCCGCTACGTGCTCTCGTATGCGGTGTGAGAGAAACGTGCCGAAGGCGAGGCTGCCTAAAGCCAGTGTAATCATCACCGAAAGCAGAACGGTGACCAGCATGGCCGACCCTCGCGCCTTCCAGTACGGCCGGGTCTCCTTTAGTTTGTAGACCGTATTAAGGGTGTCCTGGATAGCGGAAAATCCAACGGAGGCAGACCAGATGGCGGCTGCCAGGCCAAACGTAACTTTTCCCGAACTGGAATGGGCTGCCGTCTGGTTGAACGTGTCCATCACCATCTGGAAGGCGTCGTGCGGCACCACGATCGCCAGATAGTTCAGCAGACCCATGTAGATGTGCCGGGCGGAGCGGGCGACCAGCCCCAGAATGGCCGAGGCGGAGATGAGCGTCGGAAAGAGCGCGAAGATGAAGTAGAAGCCCAGTTCGGCCGCCCGCGAGAGCAGATTGTCGTCAATAAAAGCGTTGGCCGTCCTCTTCGCAATCGTCAGAAACGGCGTTCCCTGCAAATTCCAGAGCTTGTGTAGTCGAGGATGCGCGTCCGAGGCCGAACCTGCAGCAGGCATCGCGCCCGGTGATATGGTTGCGCGGTTTGCGAAGTCCGTAGAGATCGGGGGTGTTACGTCCGAAGTATCTGAAGGTCGTACGCTGACAGACTCCGACATGCAAACTCCTCCGCCTCTCAGCTTACCGGATTCGATAGACTAGTAAAGACTGATCTGCCTGAAGCTGTGTCCCGCAGCCTTCGATGGCACACTGCTGGGGAATGTATGAAGCGTCCGGTCCGCATGCAAAAGCTCGAGCAACTCACCCGCCTGGTGTGGGAGAGCCATGCCCGGCCGCTCACCGGTCTGCCTCGTCAGCCTGCGCACGTGGCCGGCGGTGAGCTGGGAATCATGTTTCTCGGACACTCCTCCTTTCTGATTCAGATCGGTGGAAAGAACGTTCTCGTCGATCCGGTCTTTGCGACACGCCTGGTCGTTTTACGTCGCGCCCGCCGCGCCGGCATCCAGGTTCCGGATCTACCCGAGATCGATCTGGTGCTCGTGACCCACGCTCACATGGACCACCTGAACCGGCCTACCCTGCGCCGCATCGCGCGCTCCGCACTGGGTCGCACAGGCCGCGCACCGGTCATCGTCGTCCCGGAAGGCGTGCAGGATCTTGTAGATTCCATGGGGTTTGCCGAGGTCCGCACCCTTACCTGGTGGGCCCAGACCAGCGTCGCCGGGCTTGAGATCAGCATGACTCCCGCCCGCCACTGGGGAGCCCGTATCTTCAACGACGTTCATCGTCAGTTCGGCGGCTACGTGATCGCGGACAGCACCGGTCATCGTGTCTATCACTGCGGAGACACGGCGTACTTTGACGGATTCCGCGAGATCGGTGCGCGGCTGCATCCGCAGGTAGCCCTGCTGCCCATCGGGGCCTACTTTCCGGACACCTATCGCGCGGTCCACACCAGCCCTGAAGAGGCCTTGCAAGGCTTTGTCGATCTCGGCGCCGAGACCATGATTCCCATGCACTTCGGCACCTTTCGACTCGGCCGCGAACCTATGGAGGAGCCTCCGGTACGCCTGCTGGCCGAAGCTGAGCGACGGCATTTGTTAGACCGCGTCAAGGTTCTGGTCGAAGGGGAAACCCTGGTGCTGCCGGCCCGTATACCGCCCTGTCCAAGCCCTAGCTCCGTGCCCCCGCACACACTGCGCTAGGGGACTCTCGCCTGCAATAATCGCCTCCGGCGTCGTCTTTTGCAGGGTGCGATGGAAGCGGTTTCCAGCCTGGACTGCTATCCGCAACGACGATCCCCGCAGGCTTGCGATCGGCTCTAGCTTCTGCCACCTTCCACCTTCCAGCTGCATCCAACCTGCTATGGCGACAGCAACTTTTGAAACCACGTTTAAGCTTGGCAACGATCTCGAAGTAAACCGCGTCGGTTTTGGAGCAATGCGTATCACCGGCGAGGGCATCTGGGGTGAGCCGAAGGATCCGGCTAGCGCACATAAGGTGTTGCGTCGCGCGGTCGAGTTGGGCGTCAACTTCATCGATACTGCCGATGCCTACGGACCGGATGTCTCAGAGCGTCTGATCGGGGAAGCACTCTCGCCCTATGCCAAGGACGTGGTCATTGCGACCAAGGCTGGTCTCACCCGTCAAGGACCGAACCAATGGCTTCCAGTAGGAAGGCCTGAGTATCTGCAGCAACAGGTAGAGATGAGTCTGCGTCGACTCAAACAGGAGCGAATCGACTTGTGGCAGCTTCATCGCATCGACCCGAAGACGCCGGTTGAGGATTCTCTTGGCGTAATTAAGAAGTTGCAGGAGGCGGGAAAGATTCGCCATGTCGGCCTCAGTGAAGTAAAAGTTCCTGAGATTGAGCAGGCCCGTAAGGTGATCGAGATCGTCAGTGTGCAGAACAAGTACAACGTTGGCGATCGCGATCATGAAGATGTAGTCGAGTATTGCACCAAGAACTCTATTGCCTTCATTCCGTGGTTCCCGGTCGCTGCCGGTAAGCTCGCCCAACCGGGAGGTAAGCTCGACGCTGCCGCAAAGAAACATGGAGTAACCGTTGGCCAGCTTTCAATTGCCTGGCTGCTTTATCGCTCGCCGGTAATGCTACCAATCCCAGGAACGTCTTCGATTGAACATCTCGAGGAGAACGTGAAGGCTAAGGATGTGAAGTTGAGCGACGGCGAGTGGGCTGAGATCGAAGCGGCAAGCAAGGCGTAGAGCTTGAATGTCGGTTTGTGCAACGTAGGTTGAAGGAACTGCCGCGACCTACGTTGCGTTCCCAACTCTCGATCCGAAGATGGCTGTTCCGATGCGTACGCAGGTCGATCCCTCTTCGATAGCAGCCGCAAAGTCGTTCGACATCCCCATCGACAAACCCGTAAGCGTTGGACAACCTGGAACTAAATCGTCGCGCAACTGCCGCAACTTTTGAAAGTAGGGTCTAGCTTCCTTGCCAGCGTTGGCCACATCCGATGGCCACGGAGCGACCGTCATCAAGCCAATTGGAATCAACGAGTTCAGCAAGATTAGTTGGGGGAGTAGAGACGGAAGTTCCTCGGCAGCGAGTCCATGCTTAGTCTCCTCGGAAGATAGCTTTACCTCGAGAAAGATTGGCAGCTTTTTGCCAAGCGCATATGCCGCCTCATTCAGCCTCATGGCAATCTTGAGGGAGTCGACCGTGTCCACTGAGGCAAACAGTTCTGCCGCCTTGGTCGTTTTGTTTGACTGCAGAGGGCCAATCAGGTGCATGTCCAGTTCAGAGAGCGAGCCAGCTGTCTTCGCCTTGGCCTGCCATTCCTGAACGCGATTTTCCCCGAAGAGGCGGTGACCTGCCTTATAGGCCTCAAGCAGAGCCTCGACTGGATGGACCTTACTGACCGCCATCAGCGCGACTTCGCTAGGATTCCGTCCGGCCCGAGCACAGGCTTCGGTGATCTCTGACCGGACGCGATCCAGGTTGGCAGCGATCGACATGGGTCGTCTATCGTCCTTGCTCTTCGAGGAAGCGTTCCACTTCAAGGGCGGCCATGCACCCGCTGCCGGCGGCTGTGATGGCCTGCCGGTACTTACGGTCCTTGATGTCGCCGCAGGCAAACAATCCAGGGATAGCCTTGCCGTTCAGCGTGCAGTGGACATCATCCTGCGCGAGAATGTAGCCGTCCTCGTCGAGGTCCACCATGCCGCGAAATGCCTGCGCATTTGGAATGTGTCCGATGCCCAGAAACATGAACGACACCGGGAGAACGAACTCGCGGTCTTCGGCCGTGTTTCGGAGGCGCAGGCCCTTGACATCCTTCTCTTCTACGCCGAGTACCTCCTCGACCACCGTGCTGGTCAGGAACTCAATGGAGCTATGGGCCTGAGCGCGCTCCAGCATGATCGGTGAGGCGCGGAATCGGTCGGTGCGGTTGATGAGCGTTACTTTGGAGGCGAACCGGCTCAGGAAGAGTGCTTCCTCCATGGCGCTGTCGCCGCCGCCGATAACGGCGATCTCTTTGCCGGACGCAAAAAAGCCGTCACAGGTAGCGCACGAACTGACCCCATGGCCAATCAGGGCCTGCTCGGAAGGCAGGTTGAGCCAGCGTGCACTGGCCCCGCTCGCAATGACCAAGGTCCGAGCAAGGACGGTATCTTTGCCGAGCGTGAGGCGGAATGGAGAAACAGAAAGATCGACCGAGTTCAGGTGCGCCATACGCAACTCTGCTCCGAAGCGAGTGGCCTGTTTCTTCATGTTTTCAATCAGTTCCGGTCCCTGGATGCCCTCCGGCCAACCGGGAAAGTTTTCGACCAGCGTAGTGATCGAAAGCTGCCCGCCGGGCTCGTGACCTTCAAGAACAAGAGGTTTCAGATTCGATCGCGCCGCATAGATCGCGGCCGTAAGCCCGGAGCAGCCGGAGCCCAAAATGACGACGTCCCGTGTTTCGCTTGAGGTGGTGTTGTTTGAAATCATCGCAATCTCAAGTGTAATGCTTCCCAGCAGCCCGGTTTGCGAGTGCCAGGTGAAACAATGGTCCTATGGCAAATTTGGTGATGGTTTACGGTATGCGTCTTCTTCCAGCCGAAGAATTGGCCAAGGTGGGCGACGCCCCGTTGCAACTGAAGAACGGCAACGAAGCCCACGTCACGATGCACCTTCTCGAAGGTTCGCGTGAACAGATTGAGGCCCAGCTCCGCCTTAGCCTGGACGCTTTCTTCGACTTTTATCCTGAAATCTAGAAAAGTGTAGCGTTTTGGGACACTGCGTGAACTCATTTCGTTTTCTGCCGATATAGGGAGGAAGCGAAGGAGCATCCGGCTATGCGGCGCAGCAAACAATCCCTCTTGTCTCTCTCTTTTTGGTTGTGCGCCGTCCTGATTGCTTCAGTGTCGAGCGTCACCGCGAGGGCGCAAGGCCAAACGAGCAAGGTTGTGGAGAAACGGAATTTGGGAGCTGCCGGACCTGCGGCTCCGGCTCTGCCGCCTGGACTTTCTGCTGTGCTGATGCAGCTTGCCGGGCATGCGGCCGTGATCTTCAGCGGTCAGGTGCTCGCGGTGACTTCCTCCGCGGGTGTCGTTGACATCCGATTTCACGTCGAAAACTCAATCCGGAACTGCCCTCAGAACGGCGATTATGTTCTGCGAGAGTGGGCGGGACTCTGGACGGCGCACCCGGACCGCTACCGGATCGGTCAGCACGTGCTCCTCTTCTTGACAGCGCGCAACTCCGCTGGTCTCAGCGCGCCGGTCGATGGGAGCGATGGCATTGTGCCGTTGGCGGCGGCCGCTCCGCAGCCGCTGGCGGATGCCTCCGGGACAGCTCCGGCCGACGCTCCTTCTGCGGGATTTACGGTCGACCTGCGCTGGCTTCAGGCGCGGGTCGCACGCACCTCTGCCGCGCCCATGCTGCTTCATTCGTTGAGCGTTACGGGGTCCGCAGGCCAAGCCTGGGCCGGCCCCGTGGCACCACTTGCGACAGCCCCTGCGACAAGCCTCACCAGCGTGATTGAGCTGCTGGGCCAAGGAGGCAGCGATGCGCCGTTCTAAGCTGCCCCATGTCGTACGCAGCTGCTTTTCTTTGTCTCTCCTATGCCTGATGGCCGCGCTGGCGTTTGCCAGTGGTCCCCGGTATGTGACCGGGCCACCGTTCTTTACAGCTCCGGCGGGCCAGCCGATTGGGTGGAAGCAAGCAAACCTGACCTACTTTACGGACACCGGTGATCTCAGTGCAACTGTTTCGAATGCAGATGCGAACACACTGGTTGCCGCCGCCGCCGCTTCCTGGAATGTGTCTGTTGCGAACATCACTCTCTCGTCGGGAGGTTCGCTTGCCGAGCACGTATCCGGCCAGAACAGCTATCTCGGAGCAAACGGTGTGGTCTTCCCGTCCGACGTTATGGCGAGCAACTCTGCAAACATTCCGCTTGCTATCGTCTATGACGCGGACGGTTCCGTGACCGATCTGCTGCTTGGTGTCGGAGCCAGTCAACCCTCAAGCTGCCGCCAGAATGCGGTGACGGAGTCGGTCGATGGGTTTGATCCCGCAGGCTACATTACGCACGCCATCATCATTTTGAACGGGCTTTGCACGGCCTCCGATCCGAGCGCTCAAATCGAGATGCAGTACAAGCTGGAGCGAGTCTTCGGACGCGTGCTGGGTCTTGCCTGGTCTCAGACCAATGACAACGTCTTCACGGGAACACCGACGCCGACCTACAACCAGGCCATGAACTGGCCAATCATGCACCCGATCGATATTCTCTGCGGACCCTACTCGTATCAATGCCTGCCGAGCCCGTTCCAACTGCGACCGGATGACGTCGCCGGTCTGGTGAACCTGTACCCCGTTTCGGCAGGGAACATGTCGGCCGGCAAACAAGCCAGCCTGACGGCGGCGCTGGGGGCGGAGGGAAATGTCACTTTTCCGACCGGCCAAGGCATGGAAGGGGTCAATGTCCTGATTCGCCGCTCCGCGAATGGCGAACCAGCAGATACCTGGTTTGAGAACTCGGCGGTCACCGGCGCGACCTTCCGACGCTCGACGCGTTCGCCGTTTGTACCAGGAGACACGACGACGCTCGGCAGCATGGGGAGCACGGACGCGACGCTCGCTGGCTTTTATTCCGTTGCCTATATTCCGATCGAATCGGTCGGGGACACGCCCTGGCAGAATCTGGCCTTCTCAACTGAGCCGGTCAATCCTCTTTACTCCGGAACGTATAGTCTTGGACCCTATACCTTGGGTGTCGTGCAGCCCTCTGGTTCCTCGCCTCAGCCCGTGGGCACCTACGTCGATGGTCCCGGAACGGAGCAGCCCCAGGACTTCCTCATTCGGGATGCGGCCTTTGCCTGCGGCAATGGACAGGATGGAACGGCCGCTGCTCCGGCGGAAATAGCCGCCACTGGATGGTGGACCGGCTTGCTTTGTGGGTACGGCCATGCGTCTTACACCACGGTAAATGTACATTCAAACCGGAGCTTTACCCTGGAAGTCACGGCGCTCGACGAGCAGGGAATCGCAACGGAAGGTAAGGCGATGCCGGTCATCGGATTGTTTGCTCCGACCGATACACCAGGCGCTCTACCGTCCTTGGGGGTCACTCCTGCAGCCTTCCAGTCGCTCACCTTTGCTACTACCTCGCTTCACGCAAACACCGGACACCTTACTAGTGTTTCGTTTGGCATTGCCGACGAGCGCGGGGACGGCCGTCCGGACTTCAACTTTCAGGGCCGTCTGTTTTACGCAGACACGGTGTCTCCTTCGATCATTGCGCCTGCAGGTGCGACGCTCACTCTGGCAGGCTTTGGCTTTCGTTCCGGAAACACTGTAACTATTAATGGTGTGAACGCGGGTTTGATCAGCTCCACCGCAAATACCATCGTGGTGACAGCGCCGTCGATGGCCTCTGCGCGCGCAACTGATGGTACCCCAGTAGATGTCGTCGTTACGGATGTCGGCACAGGGGCTTCAACAACCCTTTTCAGCGCACTGACCTATCATGCCGGGACAGCGTTGCCGAATAGCATGCGCGTGGTGTCTGCCCCCGTGGGTGCAGGGTATGTGGGCGATGCAATGTCCGTTCCCTTTGCAGTGCAGGTCGTGGCGGCCGATGGAGTAACGCCGGTGGTGGGAGATGCGATTACCTTCTCGGCTGTGTCTGGCTCGGCAAGCCTGGGAGCCTGCTCGGCTTCCGGAGCTCCATGCACGGTTCTTACGAATGCAAACGGAATGGCGTCAACGCAAGTAACACCTCTACAGCCAGGTGCGGTCACCATACGTGCAGCGGACGCCACGCTGAGCCAATCCACAACCTTCAACGCGAACGCGCAGGCTGGATCCATCCTTGTGTTTGCTGCGCCATCGGGGAACTTGCCGGTCGGGGTGATGGCGCAGCCTTATTTCTTCGTGCGCGTCTTCAATGCACAAGGCAACCTCATTCCAGGAGCCGCCGTAACCTTCAGCGCACCCACCGGATCAGTGATCTTTAGCGGATGCTTCACCTCCACTTGCACCGTCCTTGCGGACTCTTCGGCCACTGCCTTCATCTTTGTAACGCCAACCGCTCCCGGCCCCGTGACGCTTCAAGCCGCGAGCGGCGACCGCCAGCAGCAGGTGTCGTTCACGGCCGTGGCAAATACGGACATTCTGCAGACCCATGTGCTGCCTCGAGCAACTGCCTTCGTCAACGAATCGGCTGGACAGTTTCAGGTGCAACTCCTTCATACGAATGGTTCTCCCGACCCGCTCGAATCATTGACGTTCACGGCCTCAGCTGGAACGACGATCGACCAATGCGGTTCTTCGAGCTGCAGTCTCGCAACGGATGCAAATGGTCTGGCGACGATCAGCCTTACCCCGCACCAGTTGGGCACTGCGACAGTGCAGGCAAGCTATGGCTCGCTTTTGCAGACAGCAAGCGTCACCGTGATCCAACATACTTTGCAGCTCAACGTTCTGAGTGCACCATCCGGCAGCTTTCCCGTGGGTGTGACGGTGGCTACGCCATTCACAACGCAACTCTTGCAGGATGGTTCGCCAGTCGCAGGTGTGCAGATGGTCTTGGCCGTTCCACCGGATGCAGGAGTCTTGACCGCGTGCAACGGCGGCAGTTGCGTCTTGACTACGGATGGCAACGGAGTTGTCTCGACGTTAGTGACTCCGATCATTGCTGGAACTATCACTTTAAGTGCGGCTTATCCATCTGTTTCAACGACCGCCAGCTTCATTTCTGTCGGACAGCCGGAGACGATGCACGTGATCAATCAACCAGCTCCGACGGGAGAAAACGTCGGCGACATTGAAATGTTCACCGTACAACTGATCGGGCCGGACGGCAGAACGCCTTTGGCTTGGCACGATCTTACGTATACCGTGACTGGAGGTCCTTTCGTATTTATCAGCTGCCGATACGCAGTGTGTACAGGACAGACCGACTCGACCGGCGTGGTCAATGTTTGGGGTATCGTCACGGGTGCTGGTCTTGTCTCCGTGCAAGCGTCGGCAGATGGTCTTATGCAGACCATGACGTTTACTTCGTCGGCGGCACCGAACATCATGCATTTGATATCGACACCTGCTTCCGGGAGTTATGCTTCGTTGCCGGCTGCTGTTCCGTTTGCTGTGCAGCTTTTCTTCGGTGATGGCGTTTCGTTTGCGGCGAACAAGCCGGTGACTCTCTCCGTGATTAATGGTTCGGCGACGTTCGTGGCTTGCGGTGGCACCTCCACCTGTACCGTGGAAACGGATGCCACGGGAATGATTTCAACTCTGGTCACGCCGCTGACCGCTGGTCCGATTACCGTGTCGGCAGCCGAAGCAGGGGTAACGTCCGCAGCAAGCCAAAGCGCCACTTTTTCTGCGCTACCCGCGCCAGATCAGTTTTTGCTTATGAGCGTGCCGGGGTCCGGAAGCCTCATTGGAGCACCTGCGGGTACACCGCTTTCAGCGCAGCTTCTTGTAGGGAGTAACCCTGCTCCCAATCGCAGTGTGTCGCTTTTAGTTGCAAGTGGTTCGGCATCGTTCGCAGCCTGTGGAGGAACATCCGTTTGCACCGTGCAAACCGATGCGTTTGGGCGCATCTCCACGCTGGTCACTCCGCTTGGGATTGGAAGCATCACTTTGGTTATGTCAGAAGCAGGCGTAACTCCGGTGGTCTCAAAAAGCGTCACCTTCACGGCCTCTGCGCCGTCTGACATCCTGCTCCTTACGGGGGCACCCAGTTCGGGTGGTCTTCCTGGCGTGACTGCGTCCGCACCGTTTGCTCTTCAACTGTTTCATTCGGACGGTGTGACTGCCCTTGCAAATAAGGGAGTTCTGCTCACTGTGGCAAGTGGTTCCGCTGGTCTAGGATCGTGCGGCGGGGGGCCAACCTGTACTGTGCAGACGGACCTATACGGCCGAGTCTCTACGCTGGTCACGCCGATGAGCTCCGGAACCGTGATCTTGATAGCCACAGAGATAGGTGCGAATCCTTCCGTCTCTCAGAGTGCCACGTTCATGGTCTCTGCCTTACCGGACACTATGCGTCTGATCAGCGCGCCTGCTTCCGGCGGCTCTCCGGGATCTCCGGAGAGCATACCGTTCAGTGTGCAGGTTTTGCTTGGTTCCGGCGCAGTGGCTGCGAACAGGAACGTGACGCTCTCGATTTTGAGCGGGTCAGCATTGTTTGCAGCTTGTTCCGGCGCTTCGACTTGCATGGTTCCGGCGGATGCTTCCGGAACAGTCACAACGCTTGTCACTCCACTTGCCTCAGGAAGCGTAACGCTGCTTGCTTCTGAGAGCGATGGTATGTCGCCTGCAAATCAGCGTGCTTCGTTTACTGTTGCGGCCTTGTCGGACGTGTTGCACCTAATTAGTGCGCCGAGCACCAACAGTCTGCTTGGTACGCCGGCGAGTACACCTTTTGCAGTGCAGCTTCTGCTCGCAGATGGCCTTACGCCGGTGCCGAATCGAACGCTGGCGCTTTCGGTGTTGAACGGCTCTGCAGCTTTTGCGGCATGTGCTGGCGGTTCAAGCTGCACAGTCCAAACGGATGCGTTCGGCGTGATCACGACTTCAGTGTCGCCACTTTCTCCCGGTATGGTTACGCTTCTCGCCGTTGAGTCCGGGGCCTCTCTCCCAATTAGTCAGAGTGCCACGTTTACCGCTGTAGCCGCCCCGGATCTTTTACGAATCGTAAGTGCTCCTGCATCAGGGGGGTACTCTGGGGTGCAAGCCAGCACGCCGTTTGCTCTGCAGGTCCTGCTTCCGGACGGAGCTACGCCTGTTCCGAATTTGAACGTTACAGTTGCGGTGACCAGCGGCTCCGCATCGTTGAGTGCTTGCGCGGGAGCTTCACCCTGCACGCTACGCACAGACTCACAAGGAGGTGTGTCCACGACGATCACTCCTTTGGCGGCGGGAACAATCACTCTGAACGCTTCCGTTGTGTTGGCTTCCTCGGTGACTTCGCAGACGACCAGCTTTACCGTAAAGCAGCCGCAGGACGTACTTGCGATTACCAGCACACCGGGAAGCAGCGTTTATATGGGAAGCTCTGCCAGTTCGCCCTTCACGTTGCGACTAACGCTGGCGGACGGGATCACTCCGCTGGCCGGATCGCCCATCGTTGTATCAAGTAGCGGCGTGGGAGCTGTCCTCTTCGCCGCCTGCAATGCGGAGTCCTGCACGCTTAACACGGGAGCAGACGGAACGATTTCGACCCTCGTCCAAGGAATCTTGACCGGAAATGTGATAATTACCGCGACTCCGGCTTTGGTCACTGGTGCCCAACCATCGACGCTTTCCTTTCAAGTGCTGGCAAATCAATTTGCGCTGACGAGTACGCCGGCGCAATCCTGGATTGCAGAGGGAGCGACTGTCAGCCTAACGTTGACTGCCGCCGCCACGCTCAACGGAACTGCCGCAGCTGCGGAGACTCTGCAATGGTCTGGAGAAGCGGGTCTATTTCCTGTCATGGCCAGCAGCGTGACTGGAAGCATGGGAGTAAGCTCCATGCAAGCCAAAGCCGGTCCACTTGCCGCAGGGCAATCAGCAAGCGCCACTGTGTGCGGTCGGACCAGTGTCTGCCAAAGCTTTACGGCAACTGGAGTGTCTAACCAAAATTTGACAGTAGGCATCGTGAGCGGAGCAAATCAGACATCCCAAAACGGGTCAGGTCTTCAACCTGTGATTGTTGTCGTTACTGATGCTTCGGGTCATTCAGTTGCTTCTGCTGCTGTGACCGTGAGTCAAACCCTGACAGCACTCAATCAGCCATGTCCGACACACGGGCGCTGTCCAGCGGCGGCCATCTTGAACTCCCAAATCGACACGATCGTTTCATCCCCGGATGGAACCGTGACGATCATCCCTTTATCGATGCCCGGCGTCGCGACGCAAACTGAAATCGCCATCTCTTCCGGAAAACAAGGCTTTGCTACCGCTGTGATTTCATCCAATCCATAGGGTTGTCCTTGTTTCATAACGGTACAGCGATGCATCTGAGAAGATGAACAAAGGATAGGCAGGAGAACGGAATGGCAGGAACGATGGATCTGATCGATCGACAGCAATCAGGAAACGTACGGCAGCGGGTAGTCGTCATTGGAGGCGGTTTCGGGGGTATTCACGCAGCCAAGGGACTTGCACACCTGCCGGTAGACGTAACAGTGGTGGACCGTCGCAATTACTACCTGTTTCAACCTTTGCTTTATCAAGTGGCTCTCGCGGTTCTTTCTCCTGGAGACATCGCTCAGCCCATTCGTTCGATGCTGCGCGAACACAAAAACATTGAAGTGCTCATGGACGAAGTAGTGGGTTTCGATGTGCCGTTATGCCGGGTCCACCTGAAGTCCGGCGCACAACTCGAGTATGACTACCTGATTGTGGCAACTGGCTCCACGCACTCGTATTTTGGAAAAGATGAGTGGGCCGCAGTTGCTCCGGGGCTCAAGACGATTGAAGATGCCACGGAAATTCGCCGACGGGTTCTGCTTGCGTTTGAGCTTGCGGAAAGGCAGATGCTCGAAACTGGAACCCACCCCGCTCTGAACTTTGTTGTCATTGGAGGAGGCCCGACTGGAGTAGAACTTGCAGGTGCTATCTCAGATATTGCTCGTCTTTACATGACGAAGGACTTTCGTCGCATCGATCCTTCTTCGGCCCAAGTACTCGTGCTTGAAGGTTCCCCAGCGATTTTGGGGGCTTATCCGAAAGACTTGCAGGCAAGTGCTCGTAAGCAGCTTGAGGCACTTGGAGTCCAGATACGCACGGGAGCTCACGTGACTGATGTCCAGCCTGGCTACGTCATGATCGGTAAGGAACGAGTGGACTCGGTGTGTACCTTGTGGGGGGCCGGTGTACAGGCATCGCCTTTAGGCAAGCTGCTTGGTGCGGAAACGGACAAACGCGGGTGTGTGCTGGTCGATGCCTATTTGAATCCAAAGGGCATGCCGAATGTTTTTATTTGTGGAGACCTGGCCCATGTTGAACAGGACGGAAGGCAGGTTCCCGGCGTTGCACAACCGGCTATGCAAATGGGAGATTACGCGGCGAAGCGCATTGGCCAGGCAGTGAGTGGAAAGCTTTCGTCGAAGGGTTTCCACTACTTTGACAAAGGGGACATGGCGACCATCGGCCGAGCTGCCGCTGTAGCAAAGATCGAGTGGCCGTTCAAAGCACATTGGAGCGGCTTTCCAGCCTGGCTTGCGTGGCTCATGGTTCATATCTTCTTTTTGATTGGCTTTCGCAACCGGTTCGCTGTTTTTCGGCAGTGGGCCTGGACATATCTAACGTTTAGAGATGGAGTTCGCCTTATTACAGGATCGCAACTGCTGCCAGGATGGGAGCTTCAACACGATGCAAAAGGTGAGTTGACCACGGATCCGATCAGCTTTAGGCAGGTTTCCTCTGCGAAGATCTAACTCAGCTAGGAGCAGGCTTGGTTATAAAACAAGAGTACCGGCTAGTTACCTTACAGAGGTAACTAGCCGGCCAAATATCAAACAGCAGATGTGCTATCTTCAACGCACATCTACGAACAATCTACGTTTATCCTGCTACCAGTTCTGGCTGTTGTGCGCTTACTTTCACCGGCGTTAGCCATTGATGGCGATCCGGCCGGGTTCCGTTCACAATGCCAAAGAACTCGT
Source organism: uncultured Granulicella sp. (assembly GCA_937873145.1). Classification (GTDB taxonomy): domain Bacteria; phylum Acidobacteriota; class Terriglobia; order Terriglobales; family Acidobacteriaceae; genus Edaphobacter. Next base: position 21,201 of record CALMVK010000106.1, read on the forward strand.
CGTGCAAAGCCTTGGTAATTGGACCCATCGTACCGTCTCCAATCAGAATTCGGTCGACCGATCGCAGATGCGTCACTTCGGCTGCCGTTCCGGTAAAGAAGCACTCATCCGACACGTAAAGCATTTCGCGAGGCAAGGCCTGCTCCACCACGGGTATACCGAGATCCTTCGCCAGGGTCAAAATAGAAGTACGTGTGATGCCGTTGAGAACGGCGCTCGAGAGCGGGGTCGTGTAGAGCACGCTACCGCGCACGAGGAAGAGATTTTCTCCAGAACCTTCCGAAATAAGTCCGTTTACGTCGAGCGCAATACCCTCGTCGTACCCGTTGATGGCCGCTTCCATGCGGATGAGCTGAGCGTTGAGATAATTGCCGCCGGCCTTGGACATGGTTGGCATGGTGTTGGGCGCATGCCGGTTCCAACTTGAAACGCAAACGTTTGCGCCTTCGTTGCTTGGAATGTACTTGCCCCAGGGAAAGTTTGCCACGTAGACCTCGACAGGAGAAGAAAGCGGATTAATGCCGATCTCTCCGTATCCTCGGAAGGCAACCGGCCGGATGTAACAGGGAGCGACTCCGTTCGCTTCAACGACGTCGACCACAGCTTGGCAGAGCTCCTGCTGGTTGAATCCCAGCGGCATCCGGTAGATATGGCCGGAGTCACGGAAACGCTGCATGTGTTCCGGGAGCCGGAAGATGCCCGCTTGTGCAACTCCGGAGCCCGGGCTGCTCTGGGCATAGCAACGGATTCCCTCAAACACCGAAGATCCATAGTGAACTACGTGCGACATGACATGGATGTTCGCACTCTCCCACGGAATCATCTGTCCGTTGTGCCAGATAAGCTGCGTTGTTTGTAGGGGCATGGGTGGACTCCTTTGCTGCCCTCGATTATAGCCATGACGACGTCAACAGTACGTGTCCTGCATGGGACAATACGGTGTGATCGTTGCTGAGGTGACTCTCCGCGCAGCCGCTCTACTTCACCTTGGACTTCAGGGGACGCCGGGGCAAGCTTCCTTGTTACGGCTGGAGAGCTCCACGATCGTGCGTTTCTCCGTTCTGGCGTTCAGTTCCATCTTTTTTCTTGTCGATCCGTTCGCTGCTCTGCCAACGTTTTTGGCCGTTACAGCCGGCATTGACAAGCATCGGCGCAAGCTCATTGCAAGGAAGGCAAGCTTAACCGCCTTTGTGCTGCTGACTGCGTTCGCGCTTGCCGGCCAGCTCATCTTCCATATCTTTGGCATCACGTTGCCGGCTTTTGAGATTGCCGGGGGAATCATTTTGCTCTTGATTGGTCTGGATATGCTGAACGCCCGTCGCTCGCCCACGCAAGAGACTGAGCCTGATGCGGAAGCGGCAGCTGTGAAAGAAGATGCCGGGATCGTGCCGCTGGGGATTCCGATGCTGGCGGGCCCTGGTTCGATTACCAGTGTGATGGTGCTGGTTGGGCAGGCTCAAGGAAGATGGTCGTTGATCGCGGCGATCCTCAGCGCCATTAGCATCACGGCATTTACCTCCTACCTAGTGCTTGGCAACTCGGATCGTGTGGCGTCGGCATTGGGGGAGACCGGGATACGCATTCTGGTACGCATCATGGGCTTGCTGCTGGTTTCGTTGGCAGTGCAGTACTTTGTGAATGGTCTGACAGATCTCGGAGTTTTCTCCCGCTTACCTTGACCAGAGTAGAAGGATCAAGCAGAAGCCTTACTAAACGGATCAACCTCAACGTAGCGGCTTTGTACCTTTAGGGTTCCTGAGTGCTTCTTGGTTGGGGATCGCCAGTCGGACTGTAATTTTCAAAATCCACAGAGTTCTAATCTTTTTACACATAGAGCCTTGCATGTTTCGTTCTTGGCTGCTAATCTCAGGAAGTCGCAGAGATGAGCAGCTTACAGAGGTTCAGAAAACAAGGCAACCTCTGGGTAAAGCCGATTCAATCTTCTGTGAACAAGTTGAATCTACTTCGTCCTTGGCTTAGTCTGTGTGTGTTAGGTTAAGTGAAGTAACGAAGTGCAGTCCAAGTGTTCGATAAAGGCGTAAGTCCTGATCCTAATGGCGGCCGAATCAACCCAAGCCACTGCAGTCTAGGCAAGTTGGATATGCCTAATGAGTCCACCTCAGGTGGAGCAAAGGAGCTAAGTGCTCCGCGACTTATGTCGTTATGATATTTGTATGAAGAATCGGTTAGGTTTATAGGTTTGAGTAACCCTGCTTCTGAAGTGCAAGCTTGACAAAGAAGCTTGAACATATTATTGTTAGAACATTCGCAGTAACTGTAAACCTGAAGTGAGTATACGCTGAGTTGACCAATGCCAGCCGCCTACCGAAATAACTTCATACATGAAAGTTCGGGGACACGAGACGCGCATTGGCCCGTCTGGTCCTTGATCCAAACTCACCGCCAAGGCGAGATGAGTCCGGATCTTTGACAACATAGTTGAACATGCCAGTCGTGAAATGATTGACGAACTTCGGTTTAGTCATTCTCACTAGTTACAAACCTCCGGAGCTTTCGAGCTCGGGGGCGCATGACAACCATCCCGACCCCTGTCGTTGGATGGCATGCAAACCAAGATTAGACGAGAGTTTGATCCTGGCTCAGAATCAACGCTGGCGGCGTGCCTAACACATGCAAGTCGAACGAGAAAGGGATTTCGGTCCTGAGTATAGTGGCGTACGGGTGAGTAACACGTGAATCATCTACCCTCAAGTGGGGAATAACCTAGAGAAATCTGGGCTAATACCGCATAACACTTACGAGTCAAAGCAGCAATGCGCTTGGGGAGGAGTTCGCGGCAGATTAGTTAGTTGGCAGGGTAATGGCCTACCAAGACGATGATCTGTATCCGGCCTGAGAGGGCGCACGGACACACTGGAACTGAAACACGGTCCAGACTCCTACGGGAGGCAGCAGTGGGGAATTTTGCGCAATGGGGGAAACCCTGACGCAGCAACGCCGCGTGGAGGATGAAGTATCTCGGTACGTAAACTCCTTTCGATGGGGAAGATAATGACGGTACCCATAGAAGAAGCCCCGGCTAACTTCGTGCCAGCAGCCGCGGTAATACGAGGGGGGCAAGCGTTGTTCGGATTTATTGGGCGTAAAGGGTGCGTAGGCGGTTTGGCAAGTCTTATGTGAAATCTATGGGCTCAACCCATAGTCTGCATGAGAAACTACCGGGCTTGAGTGATGGAGAGGTGAGTGGAATTTCCGGTGTAGCGGTGAAATGCGTAGATATCGGAAGGAACACCTGTGGCGAAAGCGGCTCACTGGACATTAACTGACGCTGATGCACGAAAGCTAGGGGAGCAAACAGGATTAGATACCCTGGTAGTCCTAGCCCTAAACGATGATTGCTTGGTGTGGCAGGTACCCAATCCTGCCGTGCCGAAGCTAACGCGATAAGCAATCCGCCTGGGGAGTACGGTCGCAAGACTGAAACTCAAAGGAATTGACGGGGGCCCGCACAAGCGGTGGAGCATGTGGTTTAATTCGATGCAACGCGAAGAACCTTACCAGGGCTTGACATGCCGCTTATTCTTTCGAAAGAAGGAAGTGTTGCGAATATAAAAGCAACGCGGACACAGGTGGTGCATGGCTGTCGTCAGCTCGTGTCGTGAGATGTTGGGTTAAGTCCCGCAACGAGCGCAACCCTTATCTTCAGTTGCTACCATTTAGTTGAGCACTCTGACGAAACCGCCTCGGATAACGGGGAGGAAGGTGGGGATGACGTCAAGTCCTCATGGCCTTTATGTCCAGGGCTACACACGTGCTACAATGGCCGGTACAAACCGCTGCAAACCCGTGAGGGGGAGCTAATCGGAAAAAGCCGGCCTCAGTTCGGATTGGAGTCTGCAACTCGACTCCATGAAGCTGGAATCGCTAGTAATCGTGGATCAGCATGCCACGGTGAATACGTTCCCGGGCCTTGTACACACCGCCCGTCACATCACGAAAGTGGGTTGCACTAGAAGTCGGTGCGCTAACTCGCAAGAGGAGCAGCCGCCCAAGGTGTAATTCATGATTGGGGTGAAGTCGTAACAAGGTAGCCGTAGGAGAACCTGCGGCTGGATCACCTCCTTTCTAAGAGAGAACGTCTCGGCACACTTCAGCGTCTCGCGAATGCGAGCAACTTGATTTCACGATCTTGTTGAGCTTGATAGTGACGTTGCCGAGTACCATGCAGATGTGTTCTAGTACACCTGTATGAGCCTGAACTAAACCTTCTCTTTTTCGCAATCTGTTCCATGATGGTCATGGCGACGTAGTCGCTTTGCATGTTCAACTGTGTCCTCGAAACTTCTCGAGAGAGCTCAAACCCAATCCTGCGAAGTGTAGGGTTGGGCAGCAGAGCAAAGCGTTTCATGTGCAATCCGCGTGAATGCCGGGCCTGTAGCTCAGTTGGTTAGAGCGCACCCCTGATAAGGGTGAGGTCGGTAGTTCGAATCTACCCAGGCCCACCACTTATCCCGGCTACTTGCTATACTAGGTAGCGATGGGGCTGTAGCTCAGTTGGGAGAGCACCTGCTTTGCAAGCAGGGGGTCAACGGTTCGATCCCGTTCAGCTCCACCATTCTCAAGAAGTTCGTTTGCGACATGCTTCAGGTTGAGACTCGGTTAGTCCGAGTTTGAACCTTGAGCCTGATTGCTCAAGCCGCCTGAGGGCGCGACTAGAGACAAGGCAGCAATGCCTGCTGCTCTACGATTTTTGACAACTGAATAGATTGGGTAAATATAACTACAAGGCTGAGCAGCATGCCTTCCAGGTTCCTACTGGTTGGAGGCTGTCAGTTATTGAGTGTCTTTAGAATATTTGAATGGTGACTAGATCTCGCAAGAGAGAAGGTGAGCCATTCCGGCGAAAGTGGACGTAATATACACACACAGAGATCTAGGAACTTATAGTGACGTAGAGGTTGATTCTCTGCTGCGCAAGAGTAAATTCTATGGTCAAGCTACTAAGGGCGCACGGTGGATGCCTTGGCAGAAACAGGCGATGAAGGACGTGGCAAGCTGCGATAAGCTTCGGGGAGCCGCACACAGGCGTTGATCCGGAGATTTCCGAATGGGGAAACCCAGCCAGGCAAAACCTGGTTATCACCTACTGAATACATAGGTAGGATGAAGCGAACGGAGGGAAGTGAACCATCTCAGTACCTCCAGGAAAAGAAAGAAACCTCGATTCCGAAAGTAGTGGCGAGCGAAATCGGAACAGCCCAAACCCAAACTATCAAGGTAGTTCGGGGGTTGTAGGGCCTGCAACAGTAGAGTTACCAATCTGGTTTATAGTCGAATCCTCTGGAAAGTGGATCCAAAGAGCGTGACAGACGCGTAGACGAAATGAATCCAGACTCGAAGCAGGTACCTGAGTAAGGCGGGGCACGAGAAACCCTGTTTGAATCCACGGGGACCATCCCGTAAGGCTAAATACTCGTTTCTGACCGATAGTGAACCAGTACCGTGAGGGAAAGGCGAAAAGCACCCCTTTGAGGGGAGTGAAAAGTACCTGAAACCGTGTGCCTACAAGCAGTGGGAGGACTATGCCGCGTAAGCGGAATGTCTGACCGCGTGCCTATTGCATAATGAGCCGGCTAGTTATTCTTGTCAGCAAGGTTAAGCGTGAGCGAGCCGCAGCGAAAGCGAGTCTGAATAGGGCGTTAAGTTGGCAGGAATAGACGCGAAGCGGGATGATCTACCCTTGGCCAGGTTGAAGATGGGGTAACACCCATTGGAGGACCGAACCGGTGTTTGTTGAAAAAAGCTCGGATGAGCTGAGGGTAGGGGTGAAAGGCTAATCAAATTCCGTGATAGCTCGTTCTCTCCGAAATAGCTTTAGGGCTAGCGTCGTGTGATTTGGATCGGTGGTAGAGACATGGATGGACTAGGGGGCTTTCCGGCTTACTGAATCCAACCAAACTTCGAATGCCGATCACAACCAGCACGGCAGTCAGACTGTGGGGGCTAAGCTTCACAGTCGAGAGGAAAACAGTCCAGACCGCCAGCTAAGGTCCCAAAATTACAGTTAAGTGGGAAAGGAAGTCGGAACCCTCAGACAGCCAGGAGGTTGGCTTAGAAGCAGCCATCCTTTAAAGAAAGCGTAATAGCTCACTGGTCAAGGGGTCCGGTGCCGACAATACAACGGGGCTAAAACTGTATACCGAAGCTGCGGATGTCAAGCAATTGACGTGGTAGGAGAGCATTCTCTCGTGGATGAAGCGTAACTGGGAAGATACGTGGACATTAGAGAAGAGACCCTGCCGGCATAAGTAGCGATAATGAAGGTGAGAACCCTTCACGCCGAAAGTCTAAGGTTTCCTGAGGAAGGTTAATCCGCTCAGGGTTAGTCGGTCCCTAAGTCGAGGCCGAAAGGCGTAGACGATGGATGTCCGGTTAATATTCCGGAACTCCCGATTTTTCGTTATCACGATGGGGTGACGCATAAGGATAAGCTGGACCTCCTATGGCTATGAGGTTCGACACGCGAAAGCTGGTTTTGATAGGTAAATCCGTCAGGACAACAGTGAGGCGTGAAGCAGTAAGCCGTATGGCTGAAAGCAGCTGATTTCATGGTGCCAAGAAAAACCTCTAAGGAGAGAGATTGGGAACCGTACCACAAACCGACACAGGTAGACGAGGAGAATATCCAAAGGCGCTCGAGTGAAAGCTTGTTAAGGAACTCGGCAAATTAGACCCGTAACTTCGGGAGAAGGGTCGCCCTCCGCAAGGGGGGCCGCAGTGAAGCGCGAACGGCGACTGTTTAACAAAAACACAGGTCTCTGCAAAGTCAAAAACGACGTATAGGGGCTGACTCCTGCCCGGTGCCGGAAGGTTAAAAGGAGAGGTTAGCTGCAAGGCGAAGCTTTGAATTGAAGCCCCGGTGAACGGCGGCCGTAACTATAACGGTCCTAAGGTAGCGAAATTCCTTGTCGGGTAAGTTCCGACCTGCACGAATGGAGTAACGATCGTTCGACTGTCTTAACGAGTTGCTCGGCGAACTTGTAGTACCGGTGAAGATGCCGGTTACCCGCAGCTAGACGAAAAGACCCCGTGCACCTTTACTATACTTTTACTATGGTTTACGGCCATTGCTGCGCAGGATAGGTGGGAGGCTTTGAAGCCAGACTTTCGGGTTTGGTGGAGCCAACGGTGAGATACCACCCTGCGATTGTTGTGAATCTAACCTGCTCCCGTGATCCGGGAGAGGGACACAGTAAGACGGGTAGTTTGACTGGGGCGGTCGCCTCCTAAATTGTAACGGAGGCGCGCGAAGCTACACTCAGGCCGTTTGGAAATCGGCCGTCGAGTGCAAAGGCATAAGTGTGGTTAACTGCGAGACCTACAAGTCGAGCAGATGCGAAAGCAGGCCTTAGTGATCCGGTGGTTCTGTATGGAATGGCCATCGCTCAACGGATAAAAGGTACGCCGGGGATAACAGGCTGATCGGAGCCAAGAGTTCATATCGACGCTCCGGTTTGGCACCTCGATGTCGGCTCATCACATCCTGGAGCTGTAGAAGGTTCCAAGGGTTCGGCTGTTCGCCGATTAAAGTGGTACGTGAGCTGGGTTCAGAACGTCGCGAGACAGTTCGGTCTCTATCTGCTGTGGGCGTAGGAGATTTGAAGAGGGCTGTCCTTAGTACGAGAGGACCGGGATGGACGAACCTCTTGTGTTCCAGTTGTCTTGCCAAAGGCACGGCTGGGTAGCGAAGTTCGGTTGTGATAACCGCTGAATGCATATAAGCGGGAAGCACGCTCTGAGATGAGATCTCCCAACCCAAAAGGGAAAAGAAGGGTCCTGGAAGACTACCAGGTTGATAGGCTGGAGGTTGAAGCGCAGTAATGCGTGTAGCTTACCAGTACTAATCGCCCGTTCGGCTTGTCCATAGAATTTACTCTGCGCAGTGAGAAGTCCACTGTTCTGAGAACATTCGATAGCAAGCTTTGTAGTTATACTCTTTAGGAAAGTAGTAAACGTCTAAACCCAATCTATTCAGTTGTGAACGATCGTGAGAGCGAATCCTTCAAAAGTTTGCCGGTGAGTTTACCGCGAGGGTCACACCCGTTCCCATCCCGAACACGGAAGTTAAGCCTCGTTGGGCCGATGGTACTGCACGCGTAAGTGTGTGGGAGAGTAGGTGATCGCCGGCATAAGTCATGAGACCCACCCTTTCGGGTGGGTCTTTGTATTTGCGGGAAAGGTGTGGGATCTTACCGCAAGCGATCTTTCATAGAAGGTCACCAGCTTACAACGGACTTACTATTCTGCGGGGCTGTAGTCGTTGTAGAACGCTGGATCTTTTGCCAGGTCCTCACCTTCCGGTGTGGACTCTATGGATCGAATGACTTTGCGAGGAGAGGCGTGGATGGGCATTCTGGCTAAATTAGCCGATGCCATTTGCATCCCGTACAGAAGTGTCTTGGCCAGGTTCGATTCCAGCTGCCCGGCGGCAAGGGCGTTGATGATCTGTGAGATTGCTATCTGGATAGATTCAGCATCGTCCAGCAGGCCGAGCTCTATACGACTGACAGTTCCGCTCTCTACCACCGGCTTTATCGACTTAGTCGCATTGCGATGTCTCTGATGGAGACGTGTGTGGTAGAAGCAGTGTGTCTGATTGGTTAGGGCAGGCGAACTGCATTGAGTTCCGTTGGTCTTGATGTGGCGGCAGAGTGGGTAGAGCATGGTTCTCTCCTTCCAGGGGATACCCCCTCGATGTTGGGACTAAGTTGCTTAGAATGAACAGGATACGCTGAGCGCTCAAGCTAAAGTCGTCATTCGATTGAAGTTATAGGTAAAGTCGTCAAACAAAAGAAGTTACGGACGGAGGAGAAGGTGGTGTTCACCCTGCTCGATGCACACGTGCCGTGGTTTGTGTAATGAGATTTGCCGATGTAGAGAGATAAACAACGGCAAGTGCAGCCGCAGGTTCCCTTCGGGAATGACAACGAAAAGCGAAAGCTGCTTCTCCACCAACATCAAAGTGGCTCAAAAGCAGATGACCGAATGCTTTGCGGAGAGAGTAGAAAAGCAACTACCGCGATTCTGGCTTCGCCAGAATGACGCGGCAGAGAGCTGGATCGGCTCATGAAGTTTGCTCTACTTTTAGGATAACGCAAGGAACGGGGTAAGTATGCCAACTTTATTACCGAGCCAAACTATACATTCTAAGCAAGTTAGCGAGAGATGGCCAGAACGAAAGACTTGACAGGTCTTTCTCGAATGAATATCGGCTGCTTTGCAGCGGGTATAGAAGGGGAATGCTGCCAGTTTGGCTCGTCAGGAGGACGGCACGAGACAGAGATGCGTTCGCAGGTGGAATTTAGCCTAGGGGTTGGTCGAAGGATCGACTTGGCCTTGGTGGATGTCGATGTCGAGATGGCTGGTGCGGATCGTTATGTGAGGTCCTCCGCCGTGAACTACTCCCTGGAGAGTTTGATTGCCGTTTTCACCGGTTGGAGTAAGGCCTAGGTCCGTCTCGATGGTGCCGCCGTGGGTGAAGGCGTCGAGGGTGAGCGCTGCATGTTCGGGGACGGTTAAGGCTACGGCTCCGTCGCGGTTTTGGACGTCGATAGAACCAAGCGGAGAGGAGGCCGTGATGTCGACTGAGCCTCTGCTATCAGTAACGGAGAGATCGCCGAGTACGCGATCCAAAGAGACGTTGCGGCTAGAGGTATGGAGTAGGGTGGGACCGACGATCTGACTTCCGCTCAGATCCGATTCAGGGTTGATGTCGATCTCGCCTGGAAGCCGCCCCAAGGTGAGTTGGGTGCGATGAGTGCGGAAGGCGAGGGGTCCATAGAGGTGTTCGAGGTGGGTGTTTCCGAAGAACTCGCCTTCGAGATCGACCTGTCCGTGGATTTCGGTCAGAGTGAGATCTTGAGCATGGCCGTGGAGTTGAAGGTCTCCGGTCACATTGTGCGCGATGAAGGAGGAGCCGTTGTGATTGATCTGGGCGGAGACGGCTCCGTTGATGTTCTTGCAGGTGATGTCACCATGGTCAGCGGTGACGGTGACAGGCGCTTGGAGATCGGAGAGATCGACCGAGCCATGCTGAGCGCTGATGGAGATGGGTGCGGAGGCGGGAAGCGTGACGGTAAGGTCGGCAGAGGAGCCGACGAGCCGCGGGATGGAAAGCTGGAGAGTACCGTCGGCGAGTGAGAGCTGAGGGTTGAGCTGCTGCTCTTGACGGCTGGCGTCGTCGTCCGAGCTGGTGAAGATCTGTTTGTCGACGGTGATGTGGATTTGACCGTCGGTACGGGCACCGATCAGAGTGACACTGCCGTGAGGATTATCGACGCGAAGGCGCGTGCCTGCAGGAAAGGCGGTGTCGATGGTCTGGGAGAACTCGTGTTTCTGGTCGAGAAGTTTCTCAAAGTCGCCGAGCCCAAACTGGAGGTTGTTTCTAAAGAGGTTCCGAGCCTGAAAGAGGGTGTGAGTTCCCGTGCCTAGAAGGCCAAGGAAAAGGAGAAGAAGGGTTGCTGCGGCACCGAGGCGGCGAGGCGCAGCAGGTGTGTCTCCGGTAAGGAGGAAGAGGTCGGCGGCCCATTCAATCAGCAGAAAGAGTCCGGCGAAGAGGAAGAGCAGAGGCCACCAGCGGCTGTACCAGGGAAGAAAGATTGCGAGTGCCGGATGGCCCGCGCGGACGAGCAAGGCAACCGATCCGCAGACGAGCAGAAGCAGGGGGGCTAGGAGGGAAGTTCGACGCAGGGTACGTCTTTGCTGGCTAAGGAGAGAGCGAGCTTGTTTGCGGGCGGCTTTTTGCTGTACGCGGAGAAGGTGTCTCTGTTTACGCTCGGAGTGGGCTTGCCGATGTGCGGCACGGCGTTGATCGCGCAGGTTTTGGGCGAAAGGCGTACTTAGGGGCGGGATTGGCGGCGTGGGCCCGGCCATCAACGTCCTTCCCGAAAACTGGAGCTGGGTTGCTGGGAGAAGTCGGTGGCCAGCGGAGGCACGGGCGGCGTGGGAGGAAGGTAAGTAGAGGTAGGCAGAATACGCCTCATGAGAAGCAGAAGGCCGGCAAAGATGACGATCCAGGGCCAGCTATGCGACCAGCGCAAGAGGCGGAGTGCATCGAGCAGCATGAGGATGCCAATGAGAACCAGCCAAGCCGCGGGGGTGAGCGCAGAGACGGCGCGGAGGCGGTAGTTGTAGGCGTTGGCTGGATTTTGAAGAGCCTGCGGGCTGGTAAAGCGTCGAGTGAAGACCCAGGCTCCGAGGCCGATGAGGCCAAAGCCAACCAGGACCGGACCGGAGACATTATGGAAGACACCGGTGGTGCCGAGCAGGAAGACGGTTCCGAGAATCATGAGTCCGATGGCCGCAGCAGGAAAGCGACTGGCAGGAACGATGGGCAGAGGCGGGGCGACGATGTGCGCGCCATACGGTGGGGTGGCGGAGGAATAACTCGGCGGAGTCTGAGGGGGCCAGGGCTGGGTGTACGGCGGCTGCGCGGAGGCGGAGTCTGGTATAAAGTCTGGAACGAAGTTTGGGTTGGCGGCGGCTGCGGAGTAAGGAAGGTCTACAGGCGCTCCCCAGGTGGCGATGGGCTCCGGAGCGCGATATGTGGGCTCTTCAGTGGGGACAGGCGGAACGTAGGGAGGCGTGTAGGGC
>CALMVK010000107.1:0-1596 GCA_937873145.1 uncultured Granulicella sp.
GATCTATACACAGGCTTCCGGGTCACTGGCAGTGACGGCGCGATGAGTCCTGTGATGTCGCATTGTAGGAAGTAATCCTCCCGAATGGTCGTCAGTGAGCACCTGCGGCATTCGTAGATGCGCTTTCGCTTAGGTTGCCGACGCCAAGGGTATGTACGATAACGTCCTTTATCAAATTTAGAAAATTTGCCCAACCGAAATTTCGATGCGCGAAGCTTCGTCAGCTAAGGCGAGCTAATGCTAGGCTTCTTCGGCCACAGAAAGCTTTGCTTCTCTAGTTTTTCAAGTGATTGGATACCGAGGAGGTCCCAAGTGGCAGAATGTCCTGCTGCGCTCCGGACAGCACGATACGTCCCGAAATACCCAAGCAGCAGTTGTGAAACCTCTTCGTCCATTTTCCGTAGACAATGAGAATCATTGCAGAATCTGTAATGCATTCCCCAGCCGCTCATGGTTTCGCTGAGTGTGACGAGCGTCTTCAAAAGCGCCGCACGCTTTTCAAGCATGCCGCTGCCCTTGTACTGCAGCAAAGCATCTTGCGCATTCTGCAGCAGTGCTCTGACCGATTCCAAGAAGCGAACACGTGAAGCAGAAGAAGGTCTCAGAAATCCGTTATTGAACTCGATACCAAGAAACTCAAAGCAGTGTTGAGAACTTCCTTGGTCTGTTTTATCCAGAGCCACAGTCATCTGCCATCGGCTAAGCAAGCCTTGAGCTTTATGAAAGGCTTTTGATGTGATGTGCTTGTTGGGTCCGAGCAGAATAAAGTCGTCGATATAACGTATGCAGCGGATGCCAGGTAGCGAATTCATCTCTTGGTCAAAACTTTTCAGGAGAAGATTTCCTAGTAGAGGAGACAGGGAATTGCCTTGGGCAACACCCACGTCTTCAATTGGAAACGCCGAGGCGTCGTCTCGCAATTCCGCCATGTTGCTTAACTCAGATGAAACAGCCCGATCAAAAAGCTCCAAGAACTCTGGCTCCATAATGACCGTGGAGACAATCTTACGAACTTCCGATTTTGGAATCTTAGTAAAAAATTTGGAGATGTCAGAACGAATTATGTATGCTCCGCCGTTACCGAGCGCATCGAGAACTGCTTTGATTGCTGCTGGCACAGCGCTAAGCTCATCATCCTCATTCTTCTTAACGCCCCCAAAACTATGGGGAGTGCGCACCAAAGCGTCGAGAGCCGGCACATCCAGAAGCACATCGTGCACTGCTCGCTGCACAACCCTTGATTCAACCGGTGCAATTACTAGAGGTCTGAATCCCGCCTTACCCTTTTTTTTAGCCTTGATGCCTTTCGCAGGAGGAAAGACAAACTTGCCATTGCGAAGCTGAGTTTGGATCCGGTCAAGATGCCGCGGAGCGTCTTCCGCAAAGTTCTTTATCTCGGCTCTCGTCTCAGGAGATTTTGAGAGACGTCCATTCCGTTGAATCGCAAGCCATGCTTTCGTGAGTGTGCGGTGCTTGCGTACTCTGAGACTGAGACTATCCGCCATGCCTATTGGTCCCGTTGGTGAACCCCGACCGCCTGACCGTGTCTGTTCTCTGCGAAGGAACCCGGAGGCCCGTTTCGCTCGACCGAGACTT
>CALMVK010000107.1:1696-10553 GCA_937873145.1 uncultured Granulicella sp.
CGCCTCGGCGATGCTTGATGCCCAATCTCCGCGCAACTGCCCGCGTGACCAAGCCACCAACACAAGAGTTCATGAAGCCAGAGTACATTGCTGTAAAGACGAAGACAAGGCGAACTTTGTCTATCAGGAATTCTTTACTCTCGCATTCGGAGTTGGTCAGCTTCCAAATCCTCAAGGCGCGCCTGAGCCTCGTAGTGTTCGGCTAAGTTCATGAAGATTTGCCGAGTGCGGGGCCATTTAGACAGATGCAAAGCCTCAGTCCGCAATTCAGTCGCCAAAACGCGCTCTTGAGCTCCTCCATCATACGGTCCACGGGACGTTACACCGCGAGCATTTGCTTTAGCTATGTAAATTCCCTTTTCAATGTGAGATGCCTGCCACACCTCAAGGCCATCACGAATTGCCTTATGCGGCCATATTGAATCCTCTGGATCCGGGGGCGCATGCACAAGCACTTTACCGATACATTGCTCCGCGACATCGATTCGATCGACGTCTTTGGCGAGGGCTTGCACTGTTTGTACCCAATTCGTCAGGTAGGCCGAATCTATGACATCACCAGCCCTTCCCGGTATATGTGAGAAGCTCTCAAGTAATCTGAAGCCATTCCGCGCCTTCGCCGACTCGTCAGGAGTCGGGTCTGGTCGCGGTTGACCGCGCTCGCTAGCAGGCCGAAAGACAATCTTGATCACGTCCACGTAAAGTTCGGGTTTCTGCGCCAAGTAGCGATCCAGTGCGGAATTTGGGTCAACATCGCTAAGTAGTTCACGCAAGAGCGGAAGGTAACGATACTCGAGGAAAGCCAGATCTTCAATGGAGATGTCAGCCCGTTTCTGAAGAGATTTGAAGATCTGTTGTATATGGTAAGCAGCACTTTGACCTCTAAGCAGCTCTGGAGCCTCAGCCAGCCGTGCTTCGTACGCGGAGAGAACCGCATACCATTGCTGCTCAGAAATTTTGTCCGCTTCAAGTCCGAGAGCATCAACAACGTACTCCGGCCTATCGAACTCAAGATATCGATTGACGGCCAGCGTTAACTCATCTCCTGAAGCTTTGATCCCCCAAGCACGTTTGTGTTTCCAGTAGCTTTCCACCGCCTGTGGGCCAAATTGAGCAACCCAGTTCCATGTATCCACTTGGTGCGGCCACCACTCTACAAGATCAGGCAACTGCGCTTGGCTGATATATCCGGATTGCAACGCATTGCTCACTAGCGTTGACCAGTCAACGCCGAAATGTACAAACGCTGCACTGGATAGCGAAGAAACGAACCCTGGAGGAGCTTTAGGGAGGGTATTGGCAAGCTTTATTGCAAGTAACAAGGCTTCTGGGGTCTGCTCGACCGTACCAAGGCTTAATCCAACGTAGCGCGGCGCCTCGACCGTTGACGCGAAGCTCACAACACTCTCTATCCCGCCTGTCGTCAGGAGCTTGCGGACCACCTCAGCGCGAAGCCCGTCTATTTGCTCCCATACGCGATTGTGATCCACCGTACGAATGTCAGGTAACTGCTCTGTAAAAAGGTATTGGTCCTGTGTCCCTAAACCTTTGGGAGAAATACTGTCTTCGATGATCTCTAGAGCTAATAGTTGATCCTCCGAAAGAGCCCACTTTGCGGATTGGTAAGCACGATGACGCCGCGTCAACTTTGAGAGAGATTGCCAAATAGAGAGACGACCTTCCGCAGACATTTCTGAGACGGCGCGATCAAGGGCAGCGGTAACCGTCTCGCGATCATTTGGAGGAAGATGGTGCAACTTCTCAATAAGCCCAATCCATCGTTTTTCTTCGGTTCCTGCGAGTTGAATTGCCTTACCTGCTATCCACGTTAGGCATTTGTAAAGTATCGGGTACGTAAGTTTTTCCCGCTCGGAGGCACCCAACTCTTTGAAAAGAGGACGAGGCGTCTCGAACTGAAGCGCTCCTTGTTCAGGGATGAGCCCCACAACAAGTTTCCATGCAACGTAATCGTTAGCCGTGGTCAATTGCTCCAACACCGCAATCCTCATCTCGTGAGAAGCGTTTGTCGCTGGACGCCAGACTGAAAATAAGTGCCGAAGACTCCCTATAGGACGATTCGAGAGTGTTCCACCAGGGTCAATTCGTTCCATTTGCATGAGTATCGAAGAAGCTCGTCGCAGGTACTCCGGATCTCGCCCGACGACTTCTAATGCCCAAAGCAATCCTGTGTGAGGGCTGCTGGTCCACGGCGAATACTCGTCTTTACGGTCTTGAAAGATTGGCTTAAGCTTTTGGCCTTCGCCCTCGAGCAGGTGCTCAAGGGCCGACAATAAAGGGTCGGGGGCGGCCTCCATGAGCATGGGCAGTTGATGACTCAAGCTTGCGATTACTCGATAGTCTTCCTGCAACCCGGGTAGGCCAGCTACTAAGTCGTTCACGAAAGCCTGCGGTGATCTTCCGTCTACCTCAAGATCGTTCTGTTCTCCAAGCGCCGCCAGAATCAGCAGCGTGGTAGCGAGACCATCTCTAAGCCAGCTACTGTGGGTCAGGCCCTGTCCTCGCAAAGGTGTGTTCATGCGCGTTTCAGGTGTCGGATCCGAAGCTGGATTACGCTCAGCGAGTACTGTGTTCACAGCGGTCCGCAACGCGCTCCAGTGGTTTGTATGTAACAGGTGACTGACTTGTACGAACATGTCAACGGGAGCTCGAACTGCCCACACAGAGCCGACCAACTCTAAGGGGCCATCGGCGCGCTTAAGATAGCCGCGGAAGATGCTCTCGGTATCTTGGTAACGGTTTGCACCAACCAACGCCGTGACGATCGCTTGATCGGTTTTCAATGCCTGGTCCCAAGCACCAGCAAGAAGGGCCCCAAGTAGACCCGCATCGTCCCTCCAAGTGCAGGGAGATGGGTCTCCACTTGGAATTCTGCGGGCCAGCACAGTTACACTTTTCCCGCATTCATGAGCGAGTTGAAGAGCTCGCTCAGGAGACACTCCAATTGTTTGTAGCGCTTCACCCATTTCCTGGGCTGTTGGACGAAGGAGGGCGATTGCAGAAGCAGATCGGATGTCATCCCGGCCGACAGGGACGATCACCCGGTGACGATCGCCTAGCATGCCGGCCGAATCCCTAGCCGAGCCCCTAACAGCAAACAAGAGATTGGGATTGTTTTGCATTCTTCGCGCGGCCTCTTCGGTTTGCACGATGAGGGTACGAGCCTTCAAAAAAGCCTGAACACCTTCGTCCGCTGATCGAATCGTCGCACACAGGAAACCGAGAACTTCCTCCAACGAATCGCCCTTGCATCTCTGAATGCCTCTGCCTGAAACCAGAGCATTCTGAATTTCTTGCTGTTGAGAATTGCGGCCAGCCAGCAGTACGGCCTCTGAAATTGGCGGTTGAAACTGCCGGGAGTACAAATCCCAGAATTCATCAACACTGAGAGCTCCCGTTTCAGGAGCAAATCCGTTATCTCGGGCGAAGCTAGCTGCGGCTGCTGGACAAAGGGCCATCCACTCTTCAATATCTACACCATCAAGGACTCGAACATCTTTCCAAACGCCAGAATCCCTTTTTGTCTTTGACCAATCTCCATGAGATTCCCAAGTACGCGGGGTCACAAAAACAAAGGTGGTTTCAGATCGAATGATGTCGGGATTGACGTCGTTTGTCCGCTTCTCATAATCAGCCTCGGCCTTGCTCTTGGGAGACTTCGTTACGCCAAACTCCCATACAGAATTCCCTTCGGGAAGGTACGCCTTGTATGGTCCGTCCGGCTCTGCAACGAGTTGACCATCCCACCCATGTATTTGAGCACTATCTCCCGCAGGGAACCGAAACGACGAGATGTCGGCGCTTGAAGCACGGACCAATTGGCCTATCAAGCCCGGTAGAATTTGCCGTGCATCGATTCGGTCTGCCCAAATTGCTAGTTTTGTAGCATCCAACCACTTCATGCTTTTCCTTGATCGTAAGTGCAGCCTATCGCACGACAAGAGCAAACCATTCAAGTGCGCGCATGCCGATGCCGTTATAGATAAAATGCTATATTGAAAGTCGTGCCCTTGCCAACCAAAACCCGCAGGGCCTTAGTTTCTTGGGAGGGCGATTCTCGAGATGTCCTGCGTGAGTGGCCAAAGCCCATTCGCGAGGACTTTGGTATTGCGCTCGGAGAAATGCAGGAGGGCAAGACGGCCGCGCTTCCGGTCCGCCCCATGCCGTCCATCGCGGCCGGGGTCTTCGAGTTGAAGGATTCGGACGAGAGTAAGTGGTATCGGCTGGTCTACCTCGCGCGCGTGGAAGACACCATCTACGTCCTGCACTGCTTCACCAAGAACACGTCCAAGACAGAGAAGCGGGATCTGGCGACAGCCGAACAGCGTTGGAAACAGGTGCAGCAAAGGCTGCGAGAGGAGCAGAAGAATGAAAAGCAAAAGCAGCAGCGAGGAAAGAACGCCCCACCTGACGCGGGGAAACGTGCTCGATGATCTGGGCTTTAGCCCTTCTGAGGCTCTTGAGATCAAGGTTAAGGCGGAGATCTACCGGGAACTGCTTCAGTACATCAAGGAGCGCGGATTTGCGCAGCAGGAGCTGAGTACCCTTCTGGGCATTCACCAGCCTGACGTGAGCAACCTCCTGAACGGCCGCGTCTCAAAGTTCAGCGTGAGCAAACTCATCAAGCTCGCCGGCAAACTGAACCTCGGCGCTCAAGTGAAGCTTACAAAGCCAAAAACAGGCAAGCTGCCGGGTGTTGCTGCGTCTGGCAAATCACAGAAGCGTGTTCCAGCGCTGGCATAGCCAAGGACGCACGCATGACTCATTGGCCTAACAAGCTGGTCAGTGCCATCGTTGGCGTAGTGCTCGCCGGTGGGTTTCTCGTTGGCTGTTCGAGAGCTCAGCCGGAGATCGGGCCAGCAGCCGCGGTGCGTGTTCCTTTGTCTTCCAAGGGATTGCCGGCCGGATTCTTCCACGTAGACGCTGATACAAAGTGTGCCGGGCAAATCATCGGATACCGCTTCGTGGTCTGGCTCAATAACGATAGGATAGCCGTCGGTTTCAACACTAGTCCTAACTGCCGCATGTCACGAGATCGCACCGTGGACGGGATGGCCCGTATCCTTGTCCTCGATCTGCAAGGAAAAGTCCAGGCCAGCCGCGACATCGCGTACCCTGCTGATGGGAATGGCGAGATCGTGGCTGATGGGGAAGCAAGACCGGGACCTGCCGGCACACTTCTTTTTAGGATCCAGTCGGTCAACCTTGATCCGGAGGGCAAGACCGAGTCAAAGTCAGGTGTACTCCTCCTCGACGCAAACCTGAAGGACGTAGCGCGGCTGGATCGCTTCCTGGAACAGACGACTTTCGTCGACCACGCGCTCGTGTTTCAGGAAGGATTCACCCTTACTGGTCCCCGCGCGTATTCCGTTCTCGACGGCTCTCCCCCCGTGGAAACACAACGATGGACGGAGGACTGGCCTGTCGGCACGATGGATCGGACGTTTGGGGAGCACCAACTCGCCTACATGCTTTGCAAGCAGGAGCTCCGACCAAATGAATACACCTCCTCCAACGTGATCTATGCAGGCGCAAAACGGCTCTGCTCGATGAACGTGGAATCTGCCGATCATGGCGGCTGGTCGGCTCCTCTCAAGGGCGAAGGAACGGCCGCACTCGTTGGGTTTCTGGATGACGGGAGCGTAGCCGGTCAAATTAACGTCAAGGGGATTCCTGCTGGTCGCCTGGTGATCTGGAAGAAGGATCAGTCAACCGAGACTCTGCCGTGGATTCCAAGGGACTATAGCGGTGCGGTTGGGAGTGCGACCAAAGATATGTCCCGCTATGCTGCCTTCTCTACGAATGACGGCGAGCTCTGCGAGCGGTTTGGAAAGCATTGCAGTGAAAACGGTCACTGGATGGTGTTCGACCGGACATCCGAAAAGCCACTCGTGAACCGTGCTCTCCCAAAGAACGGACGGGCTGCCTTGTCTCCGGATGGGCTGCACTACGCCAGTTTTGAATCCGGCGAGTTACGCCTTTACTCGCTCCCACCCAGGAAATAGCCCTCCAGACTTACATACCAATCCCAAAGCCATACGAACGTTCCGGCTGAATCTCGACCTTTGGCTCTACCGACTGCTCCACCTTCAGCTCCGGCACATGGGCGCTCTTGTGCGAAACGTCATGCCCCAGCGCTGCTCCCAAACCTTCTCGGCTGTTCGTAAAGGGGTCCCTTCAGGAAACGGACGATAGAGCACGCTAAGGGTGTGCGGATGCTGGAATCCACCGGTAGAGCGTAGGTATCGAGACTCCGAGGTTGGCGGCTACGTCTCGTGGCGGCGTTCCGCTAGCAAGCAGCTTCTTTGCTGATTTGATTTTGCTTTCCGTCATCAGCCGTTTGCGTCCTCCGGTACGGCCGAGTTTGCGGGCGACCTGTAGGCCGGCTTGAGTTCGTTCGATGGTGAGTTCTCGTTCCATCTCGGCGAGGCTGGCCATGACGTGGAAGAAGAAGCGTCCCGATGCAGTGCCGGTGTCGATGGAATCGGTGAGGCTTTTGAACTGCACACCCCGCTTATGCAATTCGCCGACAAGGTCGACGAGATGCTTGACGCTTCGGCCCAGCCGGTCCAGTTTCCAAACAACCAGGGTGTCCCCGTCACGGAGAGCTTCCTGTACTTTGGCGAGTCCCGGCCGCTCGGAATGGCTTCCGCTGATCCTGTCGTCGAAGATCTTCTTGCAGCCGGCCTTCTGAAGCGCCTCGGTTTGAAGATCAAGATTCTGGTCCTGGGTGGAGACGCGGGCGTAGCCGATCAGCATGGAAACCTCTCCTGTTCTTCTCAGAACTCGTAACATTGCGAGTTGATTGAGAATAGCATTTGAGGCTTATTTGTGAGAACGAGGAAGTGGGGCAATGGTGCGTTTCTGTCGCTTGCCCTGATTTGTTCTCATAAACGGTCGTTTACGAGAACACTCAACCGCCAAACGCAGAATTCCTCAAACGCTGGACTTCTGCATTCTCATAAACATTTCTCAAATGGTATTCTCAATCAACCCCATGGACAATGAGTTCCGAGAAGAAAGGGAGGACATCTCATGTTGATCGGATACGCTCGCGTCTCCACCCTGGATCAGAACCTTGAACTCCAGACCGAAGCCCTGACCAAAGCCGGTTGCAAGAAGATCTTCGAAGACCGAATCAGCGGCAGTCGTACGGAGCGACCGGGGCTTTTCAAAACACAGGAAGCGCTACGCGACGGCGACACGCTTGTGGTGTGGAAACTGGACCGGCTCGGTCGAAGCGTCAAGCATCTCGTCGACCTGGTAGGCCAGCTCCACAAGCAGGGCGTGCAGTTCAAGAGCCTCACCGATTCCATCGACACCGGCACGGCATCCGGGCGTTTCTTCTTCCACGTCATGGCAAGTCTTGCGGAGATGGAACGGGAGCTAACGATCGAACGAACTCGCGCCGGCCTCGAAGTCGCTCGCCAGCTTGGCCGCAAAGGCGGCCGCAAACGGCAGATGACCGAAAGCAAAATCAAGTCCGCCAAAAAGCTCCTAGCCAGCGGAGTCCCTCCACGAGACGTAGCCAGCAATCTCGGGGTGTCCGTGCCTACCCTCTACCGATGGATTCCGGCTTCTGCCCATGCATAAAAGCTCGATTGTTCCAGGCAAGACCCATCATCGTGCCCTCATCAGAGGTTGTTTTCTTAGCCTCTGCTTGCCAGCTCTGGCGGCAGGTCAAGAAACGCAAAAGGTCTGCAAGATGTTGCTGCCACAAATGCGACAGGATCACATCCCAGACATTGCCCTCGCCCAATTTGCGCATGATGAGGTACACACCTCCTATTGCACGACGGGTCCTTACCCACTCGCTCCAGGAGCGATCTTCGAAGCCGCATCCCTCAGCAAACCCGTCTTCGCCGCTGCCGTACTGACGCTCGTTGAGCAGGGAAAGCTCGACCTCGATCGCCCTCTAGCAAGCTATCTTTCAAGCCCGTACCGGCATCAGCAGAATTCCTTCGGCCAAGGAGCTTCCGATATTGTCACCGATCCAAGGTTCAATCGCATCACCGGGCGCATGGTTCTGAGCCATACTTCCGGTTTGCCCAACTGGTCCCGCCACCAGCCGCTGACACTGCTTTCCGATCCAGGACTCAAATGGAGCTACTCCGGGGAGGGTTATGTCTATCTCCAGCGAGTGATAGAAACGATCACCGGAGAACCCCTGCAAGCCTTTGTGCAAACAGCCGTCCTGACCCCCCTGCATATGGATCACAGCACCTTTGTTTGGATTCCAGAGTTGGCTGCAAATGCTCTCATACCCCACACCGCAGACGGGACGGCGGGAGAACCTGCTCACTACGTCAAGGCTCTTGCTTCCTCGACGCTCTATACCTCACTTGATGACTATGCGAAGTTTGTTTCAGCACTGTTGCATCCTCGGCCCGGCTCTCCTATCGCTCGGGAGGAGTCGAAGCAGTTTGAAGTCAACTCCGCAATCAAACTTGGGTGGGGTCTCGGAATTGCATTAGAAAACACCACGAAGAAAGCTTATTTCCATTGGGGCGCGAATCCGGGTTTTCAATCATTCTTTATGATCCAGCCAAGTTCTGAACGTGGCGTACTTTTCCTCACCGACAGCGACAACGGCCTCAATTTGGTAGACACGGTGGTGGCGCACTTCGTTCCAGGAAATCACCCTGCTCTCAGGTTCCCGATGCTCCATCCAAAGGACTGAGAGATCGCAGCCAGGTCGCAAACGCACGACCTCGGTTTTGAGCCTTAGCGTACTCCGTTGTCCGTTTTCTGACGGGACCCCCGGAAGACCGAAAAAGATGAACGGAAGAGCAACTCAAGCTCGCTCGAAGACTGCTGAAGGAGGGGACCTCCGTCGCCG
>CALMVK010000108.1:0-5066 GCA_937873145.1 uncultured Granulicella sp.
TAGGAGATCCGCAAAACCGGGTTCCGTCGGTGTTGATCGCGGGAACCAACGGCAAGGGCTCCACAGCCGCGACCCTTGCCTCCATCCTTACCGCAGCCGGCTCTCGCACCGGTCTTTATACCAGTCCGCATCTTCAAACCGTGAACGAGCGCATCCGTATGGCGCACCCGGCACTGCCTTCGGAATACGGCGTTGCCGCAGTGCATAACGCCGATGGCGGCCTGACCCTGACGTCCATCTCGGACGAAGAATTTGCACGCTTGTACACGCAGGTGGACGATGCGTGCGAAGCCCTGGTCGCCTCGGCTCGCCTGCCAATGCTGCCCAGCTTCTTTGAGCGGCTGACCGCCCTTGCCTTCTTGTACTTTGCCGGAAGCGGGGGCAACGACCGAGCGGACATCATGGTGCTTGAAGTTGGTCTGGGCGGACGGCTTGATGCGACGAATGTGGTCCAGCCTCTGCTTTCGATCCTGACGGACATCGCTCTCGATCACCAGGAGTATCTGGGAGAGACGATCGCGGAGATCGCCGCTGAAAAATGCGGCATTCTCAGAGCCCGTGGAACCCTGGTGACCCTTCCCCAGCATCCGGAAGCGAATCTTGCGATCGGCCAGGCTGCCACCGCGCTCGACGTTCGAGCAATCGACGCCACTCGCTATCTGCCGCCGGCCCAGAGAAACCTCAATGCTCAGGAAAAGGCAGACCGTTTTAGGGAAAGCGCGCGAAACGTATACTCGCTGCGCTGGGAAGAAGCGGAAAAGATCCAAACTCTGCAGGTAGACTCCCCCCTGACTGGCGCCCACCAGCAGCGAAATCTGGCTTTGGCCATTGCGGCAGCCATCGAATTGCGCACAAGGACGGATTTTCCAATCAGCCCCGCAGCTCTCGAGCAGGGAATCCGAAACACACAGTGGCCCGGTCGCCTGGAGTGGCTCGCCCCGGACCTGCTGCTGGATGTGGCGCACAATCCCGCGGGGGCGTGGACCTTGCGCGATGCAATCTCCGCTCTGCCGGAGACGCAGCCGAGGACGCTCATTTTTTCCTGTCTTCGCGATAAAAATTTGACCGAGATGTCGCGCATCCTGTTTCCGCTCTTCGATTCCTCACCTGAGGGCGATCCGTTGCGGCGCAGAGACCATCTCCTGCTTGCGCCGATCCCAAATCAACGGGCGGCAAGTGTTCACGACCTCCTCCTCGCGGCCGAGACGCTTGGAGTTCCGGCCCATGCAGCTCCGCATCTCGCAGGTGCGCTGGCACAGGCGCGCGCCATCACGCCTCCTGGAGGACTCATTCTCGCAACTGGATCTGTCTATTTAGTGGGAGAGATTCGGCAACTCGCGATGACCGCAGAAACCCTCCATGCCTGAGCCACCGCACTTGGTTAAGACTCCGGAAAGCGACGCATTGGTCGGACCAGAGGAGCTTTTTGCCGAGGAAAAATCCGATCTCGCCAAGACACTAAACCGGCGACCCGCCTTACGCTGGCTTACCTACCTTCTGCTCATGCCGTTCATCGCATTGGCAACAGCAGCCTATGGATCTCTATCGCTGATTGTGGGACTATGGGACCGAAGCGGACGACAGCAGCATGCAATCGCCCGCGCCTGGGCCAGAACCCTCCTGCTGCTCAGCCTTTCCTCCGTCGACTTGATCGGCCATGAGCGGCTGCCGAAAGGACAGGCCGCCGTCTATGCCTCGAATCATCTCAGCTACTTCGATACACCTGTCCTCTTTGCTCAATTGCCCTTTCAATTCCGCATCTTAGCGAAACAGTCGCTTTGGAAGATCCCTTTTATCGGATGGTATTTGCATCGATCCGGCCAGGTTCCCATCGAGATGAACTCCACTCGCTCCGCAGTCGCCGGCTTGTTGCGTGGCGTAAAAACCTTGCAAGCCGGACTGCCAGTCTTCGTCTTTCCTGAGGGTGGCCGCGCCGCCGAGGGAACGATGACACCCTTCCAGTCGGGAGCCGCCTTCATGGCGATCAAGGCACAAGTAAATCTCGTACCGCTGGCCTTGATCGGCACCTATGAACTTCTGCCTATTCACGTTTATCATCTGACTCCAAGGCCGCTCAAGCTGGTTGTAGGTGAGCCCATCGCGACCATTGGACTGACCACACGGGATGCTGAGGCGCTCACCCAGCGCCTCTTTGCGACCATCACCTCGCTTTACTTTAAGCACAGCTCTTCGTCTTCGCCGGAGTACCCGTCATGAAATCCCGAGTTCGAGTTGCGGTTCCAGTCCCGACCAGTATGGATCGCGCTTATAACGAGCAGAACTGGCCCGTGTACGCAGCGTGCCTCGAAGCTTGCGGAGCAGAAGCAGTCCCTTTTGAACTGGATCTCACAGCTCGCGAGGCTGTGACTTTGCTCGAATCGTGCCAGGCGGTATGTCTTACCGGAAGTCCTGCGGATGTCGATCCGGTCCACTATGGGCAAGAACGAGATCCCGCTTCGGCACCTCCAGATCCTGCCCGCGAGCAGATGGATCGGCTCTTGTTAGAAGATCTCTTTCGAGAGAGAAAGCCTCTTCTTGCTATTTGTTTTGGATTGCAATCGCTCAATACATTCTTTGGTGGAACCCTGGTGCAGGACCTGACACCCTTTCCGGTCAATCATGCGGCTGGAGCTTCGGTCGGAGTTGCGCATAGCGTAGAGGTCGCTCCCAAGTCTCTGTTGGCGAGTCTTTCTCTAGAGATAGAATCGGAACCAGACGGTGCCGGACGCATCTTGGCCAACTCCTCGCATCACCAGGCCGTGGGGATCGCCGGTCAAGGTCTGCAAATCACCGGCCGATGTCCTCAGGACGGCGTAGCGGAGGCAGTCGAGCTCGACCCTGAACAGCAGCACCCGTTTCTGCTTGGAGTCCAATGGCATCCGGAGAGGACCTTTGCTTCCTCTGTCTCGCGGAAGATCTTTGAGGGTTTGGTAGCTGCGACTCGGCAATGGAGTCGCTGAGCAATGCCTGCTCATTCTGTATCTCAGCTCCGGTTTGAGGAACTTCTCTTGCCTTACTATCCGAAGCTATCCTCGGAACTGGTGCAGAGCCTATCGGTTTACCTGGACGTTTTGCTCAAATGGAATGCTCACATGAATCTGTCCGCTATCCGCGATCCAGAAGAGATTGTTCGCCGGCACTTTGGTGAATCGTTATTTGTTGCGCGTCACCTGCCGCTTTGCGAGACCTTGCTGGATTTTGGCTCAGGAGCAGGCTTCCCCGGAGTGCCAATTCAACTTGCCTTGCCGCATCTTTCCGTCACGTTGGGTGAGGCTCAGAACAGGAAGGCTAGCTTCCTACGTGAAGTGGTGCGGTCTTTGTCGCTTCCCACCGAGGTTTGGGGCTTGCGTGTTGAGGCTATGCCTTCTGACAGAAAATTCGATGTAGTCGCGATGCGAGCGGTGGATGATCCTGAGAAAGCGCTCGATATGGCACGCAGTCGATTGAAGACGATGGGAAGTCTCGCCCTTCTAACGACAGAGATGCCGATCCCAGAAACAAGCGGACTAGTGTACAAGCTTCCCGGATCAGATAGAACGATATTGCGGTTGTCCCGGTTGCCCTCTGGATAGGATGTTCCACGTGGAACATCCCTCTTCCGTGGCATTTTGCTTTTCTTCTGCTTGCTGGAAAATGATGGCGGACAGAAAAGAGAGACTCAGCTTGAAGAATCCTTTAGCATTCAGCCTAATTACTTTAACAATGCTTGCGCCCGTCTCTGCATTTGCATCTCCACGGGACGCCGAGGCAGTCCTTAATCACTGCGGGGCCCCGTTGCATGGTGATGAAACCATCTATGAAGACACAGTGGCCGGAGGCCGTAGAATCTTGCATTACGGTAGGGGTACGCTGTACTTCAATCGGATTGGGAATAGCGGATGGACCTTCATCTACGGACAACGAAGCGATCAAAGCCACCTGACTCTCAACCAGATGAGCGTATACATGCCGTGCCTACAGGATGCAGTGCTTGAAGCCGCGTCCTCTGCACCGCTCATGCGGGTAACCGCCATGGACCGCGCACAGGTGTCCATCAAGCGTTCTTTGCGAGAGGTCATTGTCGCGTGCCTCCTTTTTCTCGTAGTCTTTGGTTCGGTGCTGTTCCTTTGGTCCAGGCGCCCTGTCGATAACGAAGGGCTCGTCGGCTAAGACTCTTGTTGCGCTCTTTGCATATCACTCCAGAACAGCGAAAGGCGTCCTCCCAAGAAGTGGGATTACCAAAGTGCTCAATGTCTCCGAAAGTTGTATTGAGAACGTTTCCACGGGGGATAGTGAGCACAGATCGCGGCGAGTAGCCTAAAGCCACGGTGGAGTGCACAGTTCGTCTGCCTGGGAGCCTGAGACAGTCATGATTATTCAAGCGGCAGCACCTCTTCAAAACTTCTTTTTTCATGCAGCAATGCTTCCTGTTGCCGGTGGTGCTTTTGCCGGGTTGGCCTTTGCGCTTTTTCGTATACCGAACAATCCTTTCCGTCAGCGTGAGTCTGAATCCTTAATGAACTTTTCTTCGCTCGGTAAGCTCCGCTGTATCTGCGGAACAAGTCATCTGCAAACAACGAGAGCAGATCGACGAGAGTTCTGCCGTTCCTGCGGATGCGAAGTGGTCCAGGCAGACCAGTCTTTACTGGATCAGCAAGTTTCACAGACGCAGGCTCGCCAGCTTACGCGGGAATTACGGGATGCCGCACGGCGCGCAAGCCGTCTTGAGCTCCCAGCATTTATCACGTGTATCGCAGAGTTGCAGGCCTATCTCGCAACCGACACCGTGAAAACTCATCGTCCAATTGCATGCAGTCGCTCTACAGAAGCAACAGAGCAGACACAGATTCAGTAGCACATCTGTTTCGCCCCGTGTGGACCCTACGCAGTGTTCCACGTGGAACATTTGCCACTTACAGTTGAGCCCGCTACGCTTGTACAAGTCCGATGCCAAACGCTCCATCTGCCCCTACCCGTGTTCTCGCTGTCGTCAATCAAAAAGGCGGCGTAGGCAAGACGACGACCGCGATCAACCTTGCCGCCGCACTGGCAATGAAGGGACATTCCGTCCTTCTCATCGATTGCGA